>NZ_JBEYYF010000008.1:0-265377 GCF_040645415.1 Pseudonocardia sp. NPDC046786
AGCATGGCTCCACGAGTACAACCACCACCGGCCCCACTCAGCAATCGGGAAGGCCGCGCCCATCACCAGGTTGACCAACCTGGCTGGGCATCACAGCTAGAGGTAGCGGGTCACGCCCTGCCGAGCCGGTCGAGCGCCTCCCGGAAGTTCGTCGTCACCCAGGCGGCGGCGCGGTCGACCTCGTCGGTGTGGTCAGTGGTATCGCGGGCTACTCCTCCTGCTGCGACGGGAGCATCCCGGCCGCCATCCGCCGGGCCACCTCCCGGCGCATCCACACCAGGATCGCCCAGACGATCACGAACGCGAACGCGACGATCGCCAGGGACGGCAGGAACACGAACGCCGCGACCACCAGCAGGACCTGCAGCGCCAGGGCCGCGTTCAGCCCCCACGGGCGGCGTTGGAGCCCGCTGGTGACGATCATCGCCGCGGCCAGGCCGATGATCACGCCGACGCCGAGCCCGGTGGAGCCGCTGCCGAACTGCGGCAGCACCAGCAGCGCCAGCAGGACCACGATCGCCTCGAGGATCAGGGTCGCCGCGAACACGCCGCGGGCGCCCTTCATCGGGTCGGTGGGCGGCGGCCGCACGCCCTCGGGGACCCCCGGGATGTCGCTCATTCCGGCTCCCTCCCGAACAGGGCGCGTGCCTCGCCGGCCGTCACCACCGACCCGGTGACGACGACGCCGACGCCCGAGCCGCCCGCCTCCTCGGCGAGCTCGCCGGCCTGCTCGATCGCCAGCTGCAGGGAGGGCTCCACGCTGACCCGGTCGGCGCCGAACACCTCCGCGGCGAGCGCACCCAGCTCGTCCGGGTCCATCGCGCGCGGCGAGGAGTTCGCGGTGACCACGACCTCGTGCAGCACCGGTTCGAGGCCGGCGAGGATGCCCCGCGCGTCCTTGCCCTCCAGCACGCCGATCACCCCTACCAGCCGGGTGAACCGGAACTCCGAGGTCAGCGCGGTGGCCAGGGCGGCGGCGCCGGCTGGGTTGTGCGCCGCGTCGAGCAGCACGGTCGGCACGTCCGGCCCGCCCTGCACCGGCTCCAGCCGGCCCGGGGAGCGCACCGACGCGAACGCGGCGCGGACCGCGTCCGGGTCCAGCGGCTGTGCAGTGCCCGCCCCGACGAGCGCCTCGGCGGCGGCGAGCGCGATCGCCGCGTTCGACGCCTGGTGCTCGCCGTGCAGCGGGAGGAACACGTCGTCGTAGCGGCCGGACAGGCCCTGCAGCTCGAGGCGCTGCCCGCCGACGGCGATCTCGCGCTCGCGGACGCCGAACTCGGCACCCTCCCGGGCGACCTGCGCGCCGACCTCGGCGCAGCGCTCGATCAGCACCTCGGCGACCTGCTTGTCCTGCGCCGCGAGCACCGCGACCGAGCCCGGCTTGATGATCCCGGACTTCTCCCGGGCGATCGCGACGACGTCGTCGCCGAGGTACTCGGCGTGGTCGACACCGACCGGCAGGACGACGGCGACGTGCGAGTCGGCGACGTTGGTGGCGTCCCAGCGGCCGCCGAGCCCGACCTCGATCACGGCGGCCTCGACCGGGGCGTCGGAGAACGTCGCGAACGCCATCGCGGTGAGCACCTCGAACTTGCTCAGCTGCGGCCCGTCGCCGCGCTTCGCGTCGAGCAGCTCGACCACCGGCTCCACCTCGCGGTACGCCGCGACGTAGCGCTCCGGGCTGATCGGCCGGTTGTCCAGGTTGATCCGCTCGGTGGCCCGTTGCAGGTGCGGGCTGGTGTAGCGGCCGGTCCGCAGGCCGACCTCGGTGAGCAGCGCGTCGATCATGCGCGACGTCGAGGTCTTGCCGTTCGTGCCGGTCAGGTGCACCACCGGGTAGCCGCGCTGCGGCTCGCCGAGCGCGTCGCACAGCGCCTGCATCCGGTCCAGCGACGGCTCCATGACCGACTCCGGCCAGCGCCGGTCCAGCGCGGCGTCGACCGCGAGGAACTCGGCGAACCCGGTGACGGTGGACTGGGCGGGCACCACGTCCGGGTCCTCGCCGCCGCGGATCCGCTCCAGGACGGCCGCGATCACGGCCTCCTGGGCGTCCTTCTCCGGTGCCTCCGCGGCGTCGGCGCGGGTGGCGGCATCGGCCCGGTCCCCGCCCCCGTCATCTGCCTCGTCATCGGACTCGGATTCGGCGGAAGCCGCGCCGCCGGCGCCGCCGTCACTGCCGGGGCCGTCAGCCCCCTCGGCGCCGTCGGCCGATCCGCCGTCGGGGTCCTCGTCGTCGCGGCCGAAGCCGCCCTCGGCCCAGCGGTCCCCGCCGTAGGTCGGCGAGTCCTCCTCGTCGAACTGGTCGTAGGTGTACCGGTCGTCCCGGGGTGCCACGCCGCTCAGACCTCCGGCAGCGCGGCCAGCCGCGCCGCGATCCGCTCGATGTCCGCCAGCGCCGTCGCGTGCCGCTCGCGGATCCCGTCGACCACCTCGGCCGGGGCCTTCTCGGTGAACTTCGGGTTGTTCAGCTTCTTCTCCGCCTGGTCGCGCTCCTTCTCGGCGACGGCCAGGTCCTTCCCGAGCCGGGACCGCTCTGCGGCGACGTCGATCGCGCCCGAGGTGTCCAGCTCCACGGTGACCGGGCCCCCGGAGGTGGCGACCTCGAACGTCGCGGTCGCGGAGAACTCCGGGCCGGCGGCGTCGAGCCGGTTCAGGAACCGGACCGCCCGCTCGTGCGCGGCCAGCCCCGCGCCGGACAGCCCGACCAGCCGCGCCGCGACCGAACGACGGTCCGGCAGGCCCTGCTCGGTCCGGAAGCGGCGGATCTCGGTGATCACCTTCTGCACGTCGGCGATCCGGGCGTGGGCGGCCCTGTCCACCGGCGCGCCGGTGTCCGCGGCGGTCGGCCAGGCCGCCGTCACGACGGTCTCCCGGCCGGTCAGCGCGGTCCACAACGCCTCGGTGACGAACGGCGCGATCGGGTGCAGCATCCGCAGCAGCGCGTCGAGCACGTGCCGCAGGACGGCCCGGGTGCCGCGCTCGGTCGCCGGGTCGTCGAGCTGGGTCTTGCACAGCTCGACGTACCAGTCGGCCAGCTCGTCCCACGCGAAGTGGTAGAGCCCCTCGGTCGCCTTCGCGAACTGGTAGGCGTCGAGTAGCTCGTCGGTCTGCTCCCGCACCTCGGCGAGCCGGCCGAGGATCCAGCGGTCGGCGTCGGTCCGGTCGGCCTCCGCGGGCAGGTCCGCGGCGTCGGCGGCCGTGACCCCCTTCGCGAGCGCGAACCGGGTGATGTTCCACAGCTTCGTGGTGAAGTTCCGGGACCCGGCGACCCACTCCTCCGACAGCGACATGTCGGTACCCGGGTTGGAGCCGCGGGCGATGGTGAAGCGCAGCGCGTCGGCGCCGTAGCCGTCGATCAGCGCGAGCGGGTCGATGACGTTGCCCTTGGACTTCGACATCTTCTTGCCGTGCTCGTCGCGGATCAGCCCGTGCAGGTAGACGTCCCGGAACGGGGTCTCCCCCATCGCGTACGTCCCGAACATCATCATCCGGACGACCCAGAAGAACAGGATGTCGTAGCCGGTGACCAGCACCGAGTTCGGGTAGTACGCGGCCAGGTCGGGCGTCTCGTCCGGCCAGCCGAGCGTCGAGAACGGCCACAGCCCGGACGAGAACCAGGTGTCCAGGACGTCGGAGTCCTGCCGCCAGCCCTCGCCGGACGGCGGCTGATCGTCCGGCCCGACGCACACGACCTCGCCGGCCGGGCCGTACCAGACCGGGATCCGGTGCCCCCACCACAGCTGACGGCTGATCGTCCAGTCGTGCATGTTGTCGACCCAGTCGAAGAAGCGGCGCTCCTGCTCCTTCGGGTGCAGCGTGGTCGCCCCGGAGCGGACGGCGTCGCCCGCGGCGCGGGCCAGTGGCTCGACCTTCACGAACCACTGCAGGCTCAGCCGCGGCTCGATCGGCACGCCGGTGCGCGAGCAGTGCCCGACCGAGTGCAGGTAGGGGCGCTTCTCGGCGACGATGCGCCCCTGCGCGCGCAGCTCCTCGCGGATCGCGGCGCGCGCCTCGAACCGGTCCATCCCGTCGAACCGGGTGCCGGTCCCGGCGATCGTGCCGGTCTCGTCCATGATCGTCGGCATCGGCAGGTCGTGCCGGCGGCCGACCTCGAAGTCGTTCGGGTCGTGCGCCGGGGTGATCTTGACGGCGCCGGAGCCGAACTCGGGATCGACGTAGTCGTCGGCGACCACCGGGATCCGCCGGCCGGTGATCGGCATCTCGATCTCGGTGCCGACCAGGTGCCGGTAGCGCTCGTCGCCGGGGTGCACGGCGACCGCGGTGTCGCCCAGCATCGTCTCGATCCGGGTGGTCGCGACGACGACCGAGGTGTCGCCGTCGCCGTAGCGCATCGAGACCAGCTCGCCCTCGACCTCGGCGTGGTCGACCTCGATGTCGGAGATCGCCGAGCGCAGCGCCGGGGACCAGTTGACCAGTCGCTCCGCCCGGTAGATCAGGCCGTCGTCGAACATCTGCTTGAACACGGTGGCGACCGCGCGGGACAGACCCTCGTCGAGCGTGAAGCGCTCGCGGGACCAGTCGACGCCGTCGCCCAGGCGCTCCATCTGGCCCAGGATCGAGCCGCCGGACTCGGCCTTCCACTCCCAGACCTTCTCGACGAACGCCTCCCGGCCGATCGCGTGCCGGTCCGGCTCGCCCGCGGCGGCCATCCGCCGCTCGACGACCGACTGGGTCGCGATGCCCGCGTGGTCCATGCCGGGCAGCCAGAGCGCGTCGTAGCCCTGCATCCGGCGGCGCCGGGTGAGCACGTCGATCAGCGTGTGGTCCATCGCGTGGCCCAGGTGCAGGCTGCCGGTGACGTTCGGCGGCGGGATGACGATGCTGAACGCCGGCTTGCCCGACGCCGGGTCGGCCCGGAAGTACCCGCGGTCGACCCAGCGGCGGTACATGTCGCCCTCTACCTCGCCGGGGGTCCACTTGGCGGGCAGTTCGGCAGTACGCGCTGGCAGGGTCTCGGTCACATGTCAAGTCTACGAGTCGGCACCGACAGGATTCCGGCCCGGGTTCGGCGGTTCAGGTCGGGAAGTGCGCCTTCGGGATGACGCCGTGGATGCCGACGGTGCGGTCGACCACCTGGGACACGGAGAAGTCCGCGGCCGCCGACAGGTAGGCGTAGGCGGTCGCTCGGTCCACCCCCCGGTCGGCCTCCAGAAAGTCCAGTGCGTTCACCACGGCCCGGCGCATCGCCACGCCCAGGTCGGTCTCCTGGCCGCCGATCACCCCGTCCGGGTCGGACAGCCCGATCGGCACCCAGGCGTCGGGCGTCTCGCCGAACGGGTAGCCGAACGCGGGCGACGGCGCGGTCCCCTCCCCCGGCCGGCACACGGTCAGCCGGAAGGTGGCGCGCAACGAGCCCTCCAGCGCGGTCAGCGCCACCTCGCCGTCGCCCATCGCCAGGTGCGGGTCGCCCACGTAGAACAGCGCACCCTCGGACCGGACCGGCAGGTAGAACGCCGAGTCCGGGCCGAGCAGCCGGATGTCGATGTTGCCACCGCCCAGCGTCGGCGGGATCGAGTTGAGCTCCGGAGCGTTCTCGCTGCCCGCGGCCGCGTGCGCGACGCCCATCGTGCCCATGAACGGGCGCAGCCCGAACGCCACCTCCTGCCCGTCGCCGTAGGGCAGGACGCCCTGCGGCAGGCCGTCGGCGCCCGGCCGGACGGCGGTGAACAGCGAGACGTTCCCCTGCTGCTGCGGGTCGCCGGTGGGCCTGCCGTCGGTGCCGACCGGCGGCATGATCTCGTCGACCGTGATGCCGTCCGGGGCGCCGCCGTCGCGGGTGCGGGCCAGCGCCCCCTTGCCGTGCCGGCTGGAGATCACGCCGTAGGGCACCCGCGGTACCGCGGACAGCGTTTCGATCTTCAGCACATCGCCCGGCCGGGCACCCTCGACGAAGATCGGCCCGGTGATGACGTGCGGCCCGTCGGCGTCGAAGTCGCGCGGGGTGCGGCGGTAGTCCCGGGCGATCGCGACCGCGTCGGTCAGCACCCCGTCGGCCGCGACGCCGTGCCGGGCGAACCAGGCGACCGGGTCGCGCCCCTGGTCCTCCAGGATCCCCTCGTGCGAGACCGTGTCGACGGTGACCGTCTGGCCCGAGCGGACGGTCAGCACCGGCTCGGCGCCGATCGCGGGCACGTAGCCCCAGCGGACGGCGTCCGGCTCGGAACCCAGGTAGTGGTCGCCGGGGATGTCGCCGTGGCCCGGCTGCAGCGGACCGTCCGGCAGCACCCCGTGCGCCGCCGCGGGAAGCACCGCCCCGGCGCCCGAGCAGCCGAGCAGCCCCCCGGTGGCGGTGACGGCGGCGGCCGCCCGGAACAGGTCACGACGGCCGAGGGCGGAGAACAGGGAGCGGGGGTCCGACATGCCCCGAACCCTCACCCGTTCCCGTTACGTCCGGATCACCGCCGGAGCACGCCGCGTTACGACGCTAGGCCGGCAGGAGGACCGCCCAGGCCCGCGGCCACCCGGTCGAGCGCGCCGCGGAGCCGTCCCGGAACGACTCCGGATCGACCGTCCGCACCTGCCCGGAGGACGGCTCGTAGGTCCGCCACCGGCCGTCCGCACCGGCACCGACCACCAGCACCCAGTGCCGCGGCAGCCACCGGGAGCCGACCAGCACCGGCACCGGGGGACCGGCGGCGGCGACCCGGCCCAGCACCGCCCGGGTGGCCGGGCGGACCCGGAACCGACCCGCGGCCGGGGCGTGCCGGTGCAGCCACGCCCGCATGCCCCAGGGCGTGGTGCCCAGCGCCCGCGGCCACAGCCGGTTGGCCTGCCGGTGCGCCAGCCGCTGGGCAGCCCCGAACCGGGCGGCGACCGCACCGGGCCAGCCGGCGCCGGTCAGCGCGGCCGTCACCACCAGCACCGACGGACCGCAGGACACGCCGTCCACCTGCCGCCCCAGCACCATCCCCGCCCGCAGGGCCGGCGCGCCGTCCCGGGTGCTCATCGCCGCGCCGCGCCCGGCAGCGGCTCGTCGGCCGGGCGCCCGGCCACCCGCATCAGGGCCCGGCGGAGCACCTCGGCCTCACCGCCCTCGAGCCGCGCGACGAAGTGGGTGCGGATGCTGTCCAGGTACACCGGCGCCGTCGCGCGCAGGGCCGAGCGGCCCGCCTCGGTGATCACCGCCCAGCTCACCCGCCCGTCGTCGGGATCCGGCCTGCGCCGGACCAGGCCCGCCCGGACCATCTCCTCGACCAGCCGGCTCACCCGGGTCCGGCTGAGCACCACCCGCTCGGACAGGTCCTGCATCCGCAGTCCGCCGTCGGAGTGGCGCAGCTCCAGCAGCACGTCGTACCAGCTGAGCGACACCTGCCCGTGCCGCTGCACGTCGCGCTCGATCGCCCGCACCGCGGCGCTGTGCGCCAGCAGCACCGCCCGCCACGCCGCGATTCCCACCTCCTCGGCCATGCCCGCGAGACTAGCCCCTTGCGTGCGTGCGCACGCGTCCATAGAGTGCGTGCGGCCGCACATACAACCGGGGAGGGGAAGAGATGATCCGTCTGGTCCGTCGGGACGAGGTCAGGAGCAGGATCGACGCGGGACGGGCGATCCTGGTGGAGGCACTCCCCCCGGAGTACTTCCGGAAAGCGCACCTGCCGGGGGCGCTGAACCTGCCGATGGACGAGGTCGAGACCCTCGCACCGCGGCTCCTGCCGAACAGGGCCGCCGAGATCGTCGTCTACTGCGCGAACTCCGGCTGCCGCAACTCCGCGACGGTCGCGCGCCGGCTCAGCGGCATGGGCTACACCAACATCCTCGACTACGACGAGGGCAAGGACGACTGGATGGACGCGGGACTGCCGACCGAGTCCGGGGACTAGCCGGCCGAGGTGCAGGGAGTGCGGCCACGCGATGCCGCCACCGCCCACACCACAGCCCGGCCCGGCTGCGCGTCGCGGGCCCGGTACCGCGCACTGCACACGTCCGGCACCGCGCGGCGCCACCCGACAGGCCCGGCGCCGCGCCACGCGACCCCCACGGGTCCGCACCGTGGAACGCCACCTGCACACGTCCGGCAGCGCGCTACGCCATCCCGGCGGCTCCGCACCGCGCGACGCCACCTGCACAGGCCCGGCACCGGGCTACGGCGCCACCCCGGCCCGGCCCGTGCGGACGACGCCACGGACCCGGCCGGCGCGATCGCGCCAGCACCTCCGAGCAGCCCACGCGGCGGTGCCGCAGCCGGGCCCCCCGGGCGCACCCGCCCACCGGACGACCGCTCCGCCGCAACGGGCCCGCCGCGACCCGGGCCCGCTCCGGCGGAGCGGGCCCACCCAATCCCATCCATCCCCATCATCTCATCTGCCGCATCAGCCCTATCAGGCTTATCAGTCCCATCCGCCGCATCCGCCCCATCCGGACCGCCGTACCGGCCCCGGACCGGCCACCCCGACACACCCGACCCCCGCCCGGCGCACCGGAATCGCGGGCCACACGATCCGATCCACGAATTTCACAGCACGGTTTCACAAGTTCCCGGATATCCGTTCCGGCATTCGGGCGTCCGGTATACCTCCGTTCCGTTGCCGATGACATGACCACTGAATTGATCACTTGCCTGCTCACGCACCCTATGGCACGCTCAACCGTGCGGACTCCGGTCCGTTCGGGGGGAGGGAATGCACCACGGGCGGTCGGCAACCATTCAGCCGGCGCCCATTCACCGGTCGGATTCGCGACGAGCCACACAGCGCTCGATGACGCACGGCGCTCGATGACGCACGGCGTTCGACGACTCGGCGCACGACAACTCGGCGCACGATGATTCAGCGCACGATGATTCAGCGCTTGACGACTCGAAGTGCTCGGCGACTCAGTGCCTCGACGGTTCACTGCCCGACGGGACACCGATCTCGACGGGGCAGCACGCGACGACTCCCGACCGACGGCACGCCGGACTCACCGACCGGCCGGCCACCTGTCCGGCACGACGCGTCCCGTCGACGCCCTCACCCCCTTCTCCACCGCACACCGAACGGCCCGTGTCCGGACCCAGGCCGCGAACCGGTGCGCCCGGTCACCGACATCGACGGAGCAGCCATGCACGCGAACATGACGTCGCCTCCCGATCCGCTGCGGATCACCGCACCGGACGCACCTCCGGTCGACCTGACCCAGCACGAGATCGCCGCCCTGCGCACCCGGTTCAACCTGGCCGATGCGCACACCCACCAGTACCAGTCCACGTCCCAGGAGCTCATCGTCTCCGATCTCCCGCAGATCTGGTACGAGGCCGAGTCGGCCTTCCAGGCCACCTGCGAGAGCGACTTCACCGACGCCTTCTTCCGGCTGCACGGCCAGCACACCGCGCGGGAGATGCACAGGTCGATGCTGTCCTACGCGGCGTCGGTCGGCACCATGGTCGTCGGTTCCTACCTGCGCAGGCACCGGCTCACCGCGACCTTGATCGAACCGTGCTTCGACAACCTGCACGACGTGCTGGCCGGCCAGGGCGTGCCGCTGCGGCCGCTCGCGGAGTCCGCGCTGCACGACGCCGACCACATCTACGACTCGCTGCGCTGCCAGGTGCACACCGACGCGCTCTTCCTGGTCGACCCGAACAATCCCACCGGCTCCAGCCTGCTCGCCCACGGCACGCGCGGGTTCGAGGAGGTCATCCGGTTCTGCCGGGACCACGACACGCTGCTCGTGCTGGACTTCTGCTTCGCCGCGTTCACGCTGTTCGATCCCATTCTGCACCGGTTCGACGTCTACGAGATGCTGGAACGCTCCGGTATCCGCTACATCGCCATCGAGGACACCGGGAAGATCTGGCCCGCGCAGGACGTGAAAGCGGCGCTGATCACCGCGAGCCGCGACATCCAGGCCGAGCTGCACGCCATGAACACGAGCGTCCTGCTGAATGTCTCTCCATTTGCCCTGCGGATACTCACCCGTTACATCGAGGACGCCACGGCGGAACGGCTGCATTCGGTGCGCCACGTCGTGGGCACGAACCGGGACGAGGCCCGCAAGGCGCTCGACGGCTCGTTCCTCGAACCGTCCGAACCGGTCGCCGACATCAGCGTCGCCTGGACCAGCGTCCGGCATCCGGCGCTGACCGCGAGCGAGCTGCAACGGCGTCTCGCCCGCGGGGGCGTGCACGTCCTGCCCGGGCGGCACTTCCACTGGAGCGATCCGGGCCACGGCGAGTCGCACATCCGGATCGCACTCGCCAGGGACCCCCGGACGTTCGCCGCCGCGATGACCCGGCTGCGCGACCTCATCGACGGGGACGACCTGCGGCCGTGACGACTCCCGACTACGTCGACGCCGCCCTGTTCCTCGGGATGCACAGCACCGACGAACGGCTCCGCGTCGCCTGCAAGTCGTTCTTCACCGCGAGGGTGGACGACCGGCTGATCATGAGCATGGAGCAGATCGGCCGCTGCGACGACACGATCTGGCGGCTCGACCGTGACCTGCAGGACGCCTACTACCCGTTCATGGACACCCTGCACACCGTGGTCGACATCCACCGGCCCGCCTACGACGAGGCCGACGTGCAGCGCGGCCTGTCCAATCCGCTGTGCCGGCGGTTCCCGACCCACGAGCGGCTGCTGCTCGGGATGGTCATGCGCCGGGAGGGCCGGTTGACCTCGGCGAGCCCCCGGCTGGTGCGGCGCCGCCCGGCCTGCCTGCCGGTGCACCCGCCGGAGCCGGTGACCGGCCCGGAACCGTGCTTCCCGGAACCGATCGAGCAGCTCTACCAGAAGTCCCTCGCCGTCCGCCTGCCCCGGGAGGTCCTGTGAGCTGCCTCCGTCCGGAATGCTGGCTGACCGGCACCGTCGCCGCGCTCGTCACCCCGTTCACCGAGCGCGGTGCCGTCTGCGGCGACTCCGTCGCCCGGCTGCTGGCGACCGTCCGGCCGCACGTCAACGCCGTCCTGCCCACCCTCAGCACCGGCGAGGGTGCGCTGCTGGAGCGGCGGCAGTGGCGGGACATGGTGGCCGCCACGGTCCGCTACGCCGGGGACCTCCCGGTGGTCGCGGGCGTGCTCGCGACCAGCACCGACGAGGCGCTGAGCCGGGTCCGCGCCGCCCGCCGGGCCGGGGCCAGGGCGGTCGCGGTCGCCGCGCCGATCGGGGCCCGGCTCACCCCGCAGGCCACGTACCTGCACTTCGCGCAGCTCGCCAGTGCGCAGATGCCGGTCGTGGTCTACCTCGATCAGGGGGCCACCCCCGCCACGCCTGACCTGGAGTGCCTGCGGCGGATCGCCCGGATCCCGACCGTCGTCGGGATCAAGGACTCCACCGGCGATCCCGAGTTCACCCGTCGGCTGGTCGGCTCCCGCCCCGGGGTGCCGGTGCTCCAGGGCATGGAACACCTGGTCGGCGAGGACACCGGCGTGGACGGCTACGTGCTCTCGCTGGCCGGCGTCGAACCCGAGCTGTCCGCGGCACTGGCCAGGGACCCGGCCTCGCCGCCGCTCACCGAGCGGCTGCGGGCGGCACGCGAGCGGTACGGGCTCGACGGCCCCGACTTCGTCCGTCATCTCAAGATCGAGCTCCACCGGCGGGGAGTGCTCTCCTCCCCCGGCGGGGCCCCCATCCCGACCCGGGCGGAGGAGAAACGTCCATGAGTGCACTGTCCGAACCGGCGGCCGCCACCGCCGCCCCGCCGCAACGCCCGCAGGAGCAGCTGTTCCGGCTGAACCGCTCGCTCCCGACGGCGGCGAACTGCGCGGCCGTCGAACGTCTCGAACAGCGGTGGATCGTCGCGCACGTCGAGCGGCTGACCAGGGCCACCAGCCCGGTCCGGTCCCGGCGCGATTGGATCGACCTGCTGCACGGCCTGCTCGACGAGGAGCGCTCGGGCAGCGACGCCGGCCGGTACCTCGCCGAGCAGGCGACCCGGGCGCAGTTCACGCACGTCGTGCGCGAGTTCGCGCTGGACGGGCTGACCGAGGCGCAGAACTTCTTCCCGGCCGTCCCGCGGCTGCCGATCCGGGCCCAGATGGCCCTCATGCGGGTGCTGATCGACGAGTTCGGCTGCGGCAACATCACGCAGGCCCACTCGATGCTCTACGCCGACCTGCTCGCCGAGCTCGGGCTCCCCACCGAGCCGGAGCACTACCTGGCGGGCACCGCCGACGAGACCTACCGGTTCCTGAACGCCTTCTACTGGCTCAGCCAGCGGGCCCCCCGGATCGAGTACTTCCTCGGCGCGCTGGCCTACCTGGAGTCGAGCATCCCGAACGCCTTCCGGGTCCAGGCCAGGGCGTGCGCGCGGCTGCGCATCGCCGGCGGCCGCTACTACACCGAGCACCTGCACATCGACACCTTCCACACCGAGGAGCTGCAGGTCGCGATCCGCGAGGTCGAGAAGGCCGGTGGGCTCGACGCCACCCGGCTGTGGGTGGGCGCCCGGCTGCTCTCCGGGCTGCTCGACGACGCGTTCGAGGCCGCCGTCGACCGGGCCCGGACGCTGTCGTGATCCCGGAACCCTCGATCGAGGAGCTGCCCGGCGACCGGCTGCGGATCCGGGTGGACGGCCGGGAGATCATCGTCGACGCGCTGTGCCCGCACCGGCTCGGCCGGCTCTCGCACGGCCATCTCGACGCCCGGAACATGCAACTGACCTGCCCGCTGCACCGCACGACGTTCGACCTCACCACCGGCCGCCCGGTGACCGGGCCGGCGACCAGGCCGCTGACCATCCACCGGGGCGGGGTGCCCGGCCGGGAGTACCGGCCCGAACAGGTGTGGCTGCCCGCGTCGGAACGCCTGCTGGAGTGGGACGCCGGCTTCCACGAGCTGCTGCTCGGCGACGTCCTGCGGATGACCGCGTTCCGGGCCGCCGTCCTGGACACCGTCCGGCCCGGTGACACCGTGCTCGACCTGGGCACCGGGACCGGGGTCCTGGCCCGCTGGGCGCTGGAGGCGGGCGCCGCCAGCGTGCACGGCCTGGAACGCGACGAGCGCGTGCTGGCCGAGGCGACCCGGCGGCTCGCCGCCGCCGGGTTCGGCGCCGACCGCTTCGTGCCGGTGCCCGGGACCTCGTTCGACGTCGAGCTGCCCCGGCGGGTCGATGTCGTCGTCTCGGAGATCCTCGGGAACCTCACCGACAACGAGAACTGCGTCGCGATCCTCGCCGACGCCCGGCGCCGGTTCCTCACGCCCGGCGGCCGGATGATGCCGATCCGCTCGGGCACCCACCTGGTGCCGGTGGACGCCGGGTACGCGCACCACCAGGTCGGCCGCGGGGCGCCGGCCGACGCGATCTCCCGGAGCCGGTTCGCCGAGATCCTCGCCGGCACCGGCGCGCTCGGCCCGTTCGACCTCTACTACGACGCGATCGTGCCGTGGAGCTGCCATCTCGCCGTCCCGCAGACGGCCCGCGAGCACGACCTGGAGAACGCGGCCACGGCGGCCGAGTACTCGGTGGCGCTCTGCTTCCGGGCGACCCGGGACGGCACGCTGACCGGGTTCAAGGGCTGGTTCGCCGCCCAGCTGTCCCCCGCCGTCGGGCTGGACATCTCCGGTGACGACATCGCCCGGCGCACCACCTCGGACAGCTGGAAACACTGCTTCCTGCCGATCGCCGATCCGGTGCCGGTGCGGGCCGGCGACCGGATCTCGCTCCGGTTCGGTCGCACCGCGCTGACCGGCCGCGACGGCACCGGGCAGAGCTACAGCTGGCAGGGCACGGTCGCCTCGCGCGGCCGGACCGTCGCGACGTTCGCGCACGGCACCCGTCCCGTCCACCGGGCAGCGGGGCGCCGGTGACCGGATCGGTACCCGCTCCCCCGCCCGGCGATCCCCGGCTGCCCGCCCGGCCCGGCACGATCGTGGTCTACGCCGACCTGAACTGCTCGTTCGCGCACGTCGCGGTGCACCGGCTGCACACCACCCGGACCCGGCTCCGGCTGGACGGCGTGGTCCGGTTCGACATCCGGGCGTTCCCGCTGGAGCTGTTCAACCGGGAGGTCAACCCGCGCCCCGGGGTGGACTCGGAGATCTCGGTGCTCGGCGCCGTCGAACCCGGCGCCGGCTGGCAGCTCTGGCAGGGCCCGGACTGGACCTACCCGGTGACCACCCTGCTGCCGCTGGAGGCGGTGCACGCGGCCAAGGCCCAGGGCTGGGCGGCCAGCGAGCAGCTCGACCGGGCGCTGCGCCGGGCGTTCTGGCGCTACGGCCGGTGCATCTCGATGCGGCACGTGGTGCTCGACGTCGCCGCGGAGACCGGCGCGGTCGACGTGCCCGCGCTGGCGCTGGCGCTCGACACCGGCACGGCGCGGGCCGCGGTGACGGACCAGTTCGACACCGCCCGCGACGGCCGGGTGCTGTGCAGCCCGCACCTGTTCCTGCACGACGGGACCAACAGCGCCAATCCCGGCATCGACGTGCACTGGTGCAACGGCGGCTTCGGCCGCGGCCACCCGGTGATCGACGCCGACCGCCCGGCCGTCTACGAGCAGCTGGTCAGCCGGGCGGCCGGACCGGCGGGGTTAACCTCACGCTATGAGTGACAGCACGCTGACCCCCGAGATCGTCGAGTTCCTCAACGCGGGCACCCGGACCGGCATGCTCGGCTGGACCGCACGGGACGGCAGGCCGCTCGTCGCCCCGGTCTGGTTCCTCGTCGAGGACGGCCGGATCGTGTTCAACACCGGCGCCGGCACCGCGAAGGGCCGGGCGATCGCCCGAGATCCCCGGGTGGTGCTCAGCGCGGACCTCTCCGCCCCGCCGTACGCGTTCGTGCAGGTCCAGGGCGTCGCCGAGACCAGCGACGATCCCGCCGAGCTGCTGCGCACCGCGACCGCGCTCGGCGGCCGGTACATGGGCGCGGACCGCGCCGAGGAGTTCGGCAGGCGCAACGGGGTGCCCGGCGAGCTGGTCGTCCGGATCCGGCCGACGAAGGTCATCGCCTCGCTCGACGCGACCGCCTGACCGGAACCGTACGTCCCTTCGGTGGGAGGACCGCCGCCGAGGCGCGGCCGCACACCCCCTGAGCCCGCCGCACACCTGCTGTGGCGGGTGTGCGGCGGCGCGCAGGGGTGTGCGGTCAGGACGCGGTGAGCGTCCGGCTCCAGAGGGAGGCGCCGGTCTGGTCGCGCAGGTGCACGGTCAGGGTGGAGCCGTCGCCGGCCACGTCCAGCTCGCCGAAGTGCTGGAAGCCCTCCAGCGGGGACGCGCCCGGGCGGTCCGGGCCGCGGACGAACTCGGCGCGCGGGCCGAACGTCGGGTCCAGCTCGTTCGGCCCGAACGCCCCGGCGTGCAGCGGCCCGGACACGAACTCCCAGAACGGGTCGAAGTCGTCGAACGCGGCCCGGTCCGGCGAGTAGTGGTGGGCGGCGGTGTAGTGCACGTCCGCCGTCACCCAGACGACGTCGCGGACGCGCCTGCGGTGCAGCGCCGCGAGCACCCCGGCGATCTCCGACTCGCGCCCGGACGGCGGCCCGGAGCGGCCGTTCGCGACGGCCTCCCAGGCGGTGTCGCCGTCGGGCACCAGCACGCCCAGCGGCATGTCCGACTGGACGATCTTCCAGGTCGCCCGGGACGACGCCAGCGCGTCGACCAGCCAGCGCGCCTGCCGCTCCCCCAGGATCCGCTCGGCCGGCCCGGTGTTGGCGGTGTTCGGGCCACGGTAGGAGCGCATGTCGAGCACGAACACCTCGACGTGCGGGCCGAACGACAGCCGCCGGTACACCCGCCCGTCGACGGCGGCGCGCGGATCGAGCGGCTGCCACTCGTGGAACGCGCGGAACCCGCGGGCGGCGAGCACGTCGACCCGCCGCTCGGTGTAGTCCTCGGCGGGCTCGCCGGTGAGGACCTCCCCCGGGTACCAGTTGTTGGTGACCTCGTGGTCGTCCCACTGCACGATCTGGGCGACCGACGCCGCGTACCGGCGCAGGTGCTCGTCGAGCAGGTTGTAGGCGTACTGGCCGCGGAACTCGGCCAGCGACTCGGCGACCTTCGCCTTCTCCGGGGTCAGCTCGTTGCGCCAGATCCGGCCGTCCGGCAGCGTGACGGACTCGGTCAGCGGCCCGTCGGCGTACACCGTGTCGCCGCAGTGCAGGAACAGGTCGGGTCGGCGGCCGGCCATCGCGGAGAAGATCCGCATGCCGCCGTGGCCGCGATCGATCCCCCAGCCCTGCCCGGCAACGTCGCCGGACCACTGGATCCGGACCGGCTCGCCCGGCCCGGGCGGCGCGCGGAACGAGCCGGTCAGCGGCTCGCTCGCCGGCCCTCCGTCGAGCGGTTCGGCGCGGACCCGGTAGTGCACCCGGCCGGTGCCCGCGGGCACCCGCAGCTTCCCGGCCAGGTCGGTGTCCGGGGTCAGCACCGGGCCGGGGATCCGGCGGGCGCGCCGGAACCCCGGATCGTCGGCGACCTCGACCACCATCCGGGACGGCCGGTCGGCCCGGGTCCACACCAGTCCCGAGCCGGGCCGGACGTCGCCGGCCTGCACCCCGTGGGTGAGGACGGGACGGCCGCTCCGGAGCAGGGCCGGTCCGGCGGAGGCGGCGGCGGGCAGCCCGAGCGCAGCGGCGCCGGCGATGCCGCCGGCGACCGCGGTGCGCAGCAGGGCGCGTCGGTTCAGGACGTGTCGTTCGGAGACCACGACGACCGATGCTCACCCGTCGGGGTGACCCGGTACCCCCGTCCGACCGACGTCCGGATGAACGTCAGGTGCCGGCCGGTCAGCCGAACAGCGCCGGGATCTTCAGCACCAGCTGGTACAGGCCGTAGGCGAACGGCACCCCGACCCAGATCCAGGCCAGCACGGCGCCGACCCACTGCAACGGCCCCCACGTGGCGGTGGCCTCCGGTGTACTCACGCCTGCGCTCCCTTCGACTCGACGGCCTCGCGGTCGGCCGGTGCGTCCAGCTCCGGCTCGTGGTGCTTCGGGTCCACCGGCTTGATCAGCTCGTTGCAGACGAAGGCGATCACGAGCAGCACGATCATGATCGCGAACGCCGCGGTGTAGCGGCCGGGGCCCTCGACCCCGGCGTCGATCCGGGCGTCGGCGATCGCGTTGACGATCAGCGGCCCGAGCACGCCGGCGGTGGACCAGGCGGTCAGCAGCCTGCCGTGGATCGCGCCGACCTGGTAGGTCCCGAACAGGTCGCGCAGGTAGGCGGGCACGGTGGCGAACCCGGCGCCGTAGAACGACAGGATCAGCACCGACGCGACCAGGAACAACGCCCGGCTCTGGTTCGGGATCAGCGTGATCAGCAGGTACAGCAGCGCACCGACGCCGAGGTAGATGCGGTACATGTTCTTCCGGCCCAGCACGTCGGACAACGACGACCAGGCGATCCGGCCCAGCGAGTTCGCCAGCGACAGGATCGAGACGAACCCGACCGCGGCGGCGGCCAGCGTCTCCGCCGTGCCGGTCTCGGCGAAGAAGTCCTGGAAGATCGGGTTCGCCCGCTCCAGGATGCCGATACCGGCCGTGACGTTGAAGCAGAGCACCACCCAGAGCAGCCAGAACTGCGGCGTCCGCAGCGCGTTGCGGGCTGACACCTGGCCGGTCGAGATCATCCCGGACTTCTTCGCCTGGCCCGGCGTCCACCCGGCGGGCGCCCAGCCCTCGGCGGGCACCCGGATGAGCAGCCAGCCCACCGACATGAACACCAGGTAGATGGCGCCCATCGCGAGGAACGTGTTCCCGATCCCCGGCACTGACGGCGAGTCACCGCTCGCGCCGAACGTCGACAGCAGCGACGCGGTCAGCGGCGATGCGATCAGGGCACCGCCACCGAAACCCATGATGGCCAGCCCCGTCGCCAGTCCCGGCCGGTCCGGGAACCACTTGATGAGCGTCGACACCGGGGAGATGTAGCCGACCCCGAGACCGATCCCGCCGACGAAGCCGTAGCCCAGCACCACCAGCCAGAACCAGCCCAGGTGCAACCCGATCCCGGAGATCATGAAGCCGGACACGAAGCAGGCCGTCGCGACCACCATCGCCCAGCGCGGCCCGTTGGCGTCGACCTTCGTGCCGAACAGCGCGGACGACAGCCCCAGCATGATGATCGCGAGGGTGAACGGCAGCGCGCTCGCGACGCCGGAGATGTCCAGTCCGCTCTCCAGCGGCGCCTTGAACGCACTCCACGCGTACGCCTGGCCGATCGCCAGATGGATGGACAGCGCGGCCGGCGGAACGAGCCAGCGGCTCCATCCCGGCGGTGCGACGATGCGCTCCCTCGTCAGAAACCCGGCCGTCATGGCCCTCCTTCAAGCTCGTTGATAGCGCAACGCTAAGTAACCGTTCGGAGTACAGCAACCGGAGTAGCCGATCGATCGCCTCACCCCGCCGCACACACGACGACGCCGGTCCCGCCAGATGGCAGGACCGGCGTCGGCCGGGTACGAGGATACTCAGGCGGAACGGTCGCGACGCTCCCGGCGCGGGGACTGCGCCCGCGGGACGATCGTCGGGTTCACGTTCTCCTTGACGGTCTCCGCGGTGACCACGACCTTGGCGACGTCGTCGCGGCTCGGGATGTCGTACATCACCGGCAGCAGGACCTCCTCCATGATGGCGCGCAGGCCGCGGGCCCCGGTGCCGCGCAGGATCGCCTGGTCGGCGACGGCGTCCAGGGCCTCTTCGGCGAAGTCCAGCTCCACGCCGTCCATCTCGAAGAGCTTGCGGTACTGCTTCACCAGCGCGTTGCGCGGCTCGGTGAGGATCTTGACCAGCGCGTCCTTGTCCAGCGAGGTCACCGACGCGACGATCGGCAGCCGGCCGATGAACTCCGGGATCAGGCCGAACTTGATCAGGTCCTCGGGCAGCGTCTCGGCGAAGCTCTCCGCCGGGTCCATGTCCTTCTTCGAGCGGATGTCGGCGCCGAAGCCGATGCCGGACTTCCCGACCCGCTCGCCGATGATCCGCTCCAGCCCGGCGAACGCACCCGCCACGATGAACAGCACGTTCGTCGTGTCGATCTGGATGAACTCCTGGTGCGGGTGCTTGCGGCCGCCCTGCGGCGGGACGCTCGCCGTGGTGCCCTCCAGGATCTTCAGCAGCGCCTGCTGGACGCCCTCGCCGGAGACGTCCCGGGTGATCGACGGGTTCTCCGACTTGCGGGCGATCTTGTCGACCTCGTCGATGTAGATGATCCCGGTCTCGGCGCGCTTCACGTCGTAGTCAGCGGCCTGGATCAGCTTCAGCAGGATGTTCTCGACGTCCTCGCCGACGTAGCCCGCCTCGGTCAGTGCGGTCGCGTCGGCGATCGCGAACGGCACGTTGAGCAGCTTGGCGAGGGTCTGCGCGAGGTAGGTCTTGCCGCAGCCGGTCGGGCCGAGCATCAGGATGTTCGACTTGGCGATCTCGATGTGGTCGCCGCCGTCGCCACCGGCGGCGCGGTTCCGCTCGCCGGCCTGGATGCGCTTGTAGTGGTTGTAGACCGCCACCGACAGCGTGCGCTTGGTGCCGGACTGCCCGACGACGTACTGGTCGAGGAACTCGTGGATCTCGGCGGGCTTGGGCAGCTCGTCGAGCTTCACCTCACCGGCCTCGGCCAGCTCCTCCTCGATGATCTCGTTGCAGAGATCGATGCACTCGTCGCAGATGTAGACGCCGGGGCCGGCGATGAGCTTCTTGACCTGCTTCTGGCTCTTCCCGCAGAACGAGCACTTCAGCAGGTCCCCGCCGTCGCCGATGCGTGCCATAGGTGTCGATCCCCAGTCCTGGTCCGGCGTTCTCGCGTCTACCCGTCCGACGAGCCCGAGCTCGACCGACGCGGCGTGGCTCCGACTCTCACCGCAGGCCCCCGAAGCCACGTCGAGGTCTCCGGAGGAGACGGTACCTGCCCGGACCCGCCGCCGGGGACTCTCGGGGAGTCCGATTCGGCGGCGGGTCGGCGGGCGGTCACCGGTGGCACGGCGGCCACCGGTGACCGGATGTCGCTTACCTGCCGCTGGTGGCGGACAGCTTCCTGCTCTGCACGATCTCGTCGACAAGGCCGTAGTCCTTGGCCTCCTCGGCCGTCAGGATCTTGTCCCGGTCGATGTCCTCGCGCACCTGCTCGGCGGTGCGGTTCGAGTGCCGCGCGATGACCTCCTCCATCCGCTTGCGGATGCGGGAGATCTCCGTCGCCTGGATCTCCAGGTCCGACACCTGGCCGTAGACGCCCTGGGTGGCCGGCTGGTGGATCAGGATGCGGGCGTTCTCGACCGCCATCCGGCGGCCAGGGGTGCCGGCGCAGAGCAGCACCGCCGCGGCCGACGCCGCCTGCCCCAGGCAGACGGTCTGGATGTCGGGCCGGATGAACTGCATCGTGTCGTAGATGGCCATCAGCGACGTGAAGGACCCGCCGGGCGAGTTGATGTACAGCGAGATCTCGCGGTCCGGGTCCAGCGACTCGAGCACCAGCAGCTGGGCCATGGTGTCGTTCGCCGAGGTGTCGTTGATCTGCTCACCGAGGAAGATGATGCGCTCCTCGAAGAGCTTGTTGTACGGGTTCGACTCCTTGACCCCGTAGCTGGTGCGCTCCACGTAGGACGGGAGCACGTACCGGGCGCGGGCCGGGTCCGGGGCGTAGCCGCCGGGGCCGCGCAGGTCGGCCATCGACTCCGGGTGGCGCGGATCGAAGGTGCTCATCAGGCGCTCCCGTTCTGCGATCCCGCGCCCGGCGCCCGGCCGGCGTGGGTCACGACATGATCGACGAAGCCGTACTCGAGGGCCTCCTGCGCCGAGAACCAGCGGTCCCGGTCGGAGTCCCGCTCGATGGTCTCGACGGTCTGGCCGGTGTGCTCGGCGATCAGCTCCGCCATCTCCCGCTTGGTGCGGCGGAACTGCTCGGCCTGGATCGTGATGTCGGCCTCGGTGCCACCGACGCCCGCGGACGGCTGGTGCATCATGATCCGCGCGTGCGGCAGCGCGAAGCGCTTGCCCCGGGCCCCGGCGGAGAGCAGGAACTGCCCCATCGACGCGGCCATCCCCATCACCGTGGTCGACACGTCGCACGGCACCAGGTTCATGGTGTCGAAGACGGCCATGCCGTCGGTGACCGAGCCGCCCGGCGAGTTGATGTAGAGCTCGATGTCCTTCTCGGGGTCCTCGGCCGCGAGCAGCAGCATCTGCGCCGCGATCCGGTTCGAGATCTCGGCGTCGACCTGCTGGCCGAGCACGATGATCCGCTGCTGCAGCAGCCGCTCGTAGACCGAGTCGGACAGCGACATGGCGCTGAGTCCGGATCGCATCTGCGCCCCGGTTCCGCGGCCCTGGAGCGGGCCGGTGTCCTGCTGGCTCACTTCACCCTGCTTTCCGAAGTCTCGCCCGGCCGGCGCGAGGCGCCCGCCGGATCGGAGAAAGTCTTCCTCTGGATCGCTCTCGTTCTCCGGTGTCGGGTCTTGCGAACCCGCTCCGGCCCTCGTGGGGACCGGTTCGGGGCCGACCCTACGCGGACCGGGAGGCCCACGTGGGGAGCGACGCCCGATGTTCGCCGAGAGCGCACCGACCGGTCCGCCGGAGCGCCGGCCGGACCCGGCCGGTCGGCGCTCCGGCGCCGTCGGTGGACCGGATCAGGCCTTGGCGTCGGCCTTCTCGTCGGCCTGCTCGGCCGTGCCGTCGGTGGACCCGGCGGTCCCCGTGTCGGTCCCGCCGTCGGTCGCGTCGTCGGTCGCGACGACCTCGCCGGGGACCTCCTCGACGGCGCCGTCCTCGGTGTCGTCGTCCGACCCGAGCAGGTCGGACAGGTCGACCGCCTCGCCGTCGGGCAGCGTCACCGACGCCGACCGGACGGCCGTGATGAGCGCCTTCGAGCGGCGGACGTCCTGGTAGATCACGCCGAGCTGGCCGGCCTGCTGGATCTGCTGGACGAACTGCTCGGGCGGCATCCCGTACTGCTGGGCCTGGTAGACGATCCGCTCGGTGAGCTCCTGGTCGCCGACCGAGATCTGCTCGGCGTCGGCCAGGGCGTCGAGCACCAGGCGGTACCGGACGGCCTTCTCGGCCTCCTCGCGGGTCTCGGCGTCGAACTGCTCGCGGGTCTTGTCCTGCGAGGACAGGAACTCGGCGAACTTGTCCTCGTCGTGGTCGAAGGCGTGCACCGCGTCGTGCGCGCGGGTGTCGACCTCGGCCTGCACGACGCTCTCCGGCAGCGGGACCGGGTCCTCGCCGACCCGGGCGCCCTCGACCAGCTTGTCGAGCAGCCGGTCGCGGGCCTGCGCGGCCTGCTCCATCCGCTTCGACTGGCCGAGCCGCTCGCGCAGGTTCTCGGTCAGCTCGTCGAGCGTGTCGAACTCCGACGCGAGCTGGGCGAACTCGTCGTCGGCGTCGGGCAGGTGCCGCTCCTTCACCGTCGTCACCTTCACGGTGATCTCGGCCTCGCGGTCGGCGTACTCGCCGGCGACCAGCGTGGAGGTGAAGGTCTTCTCGTCGCCGGCCGACATGCCCTGCAGGGCCTCGTCGATGCCCTCGATCAGGCCGCCCTGGCCGACCTCGTAGGAGAAGCCGGTGGTGGTGGCCTCCTCGATCTCCGTGCCGTCGACGGCCGCGGAGAGGTCGATCTGGACGTAGTCGCCGTCCTGGGCGGGACGCTCGACGCCGGCGAGGGTGCCGAACCGGGCGCGCAGCTGGTCGAGCTGCTCGGTCACGTCGTCCTCGGAGACCTCGGTCTCGTCGACCTCGACGGTCAGGCCGGCGAGGTCGGGGAGCTCGATCTCCGGGCGCACGTCGACCTCGGCGGTGAACGCGAGGCGCTCGCCGTCGGCGATCTCGGTGACCTCGATCTCCGGGCGGCCGATCGGGGTGACGTCCTCGGACGACACCACGGCCTCCTGGTACTTCGTCGGGATCGCGTTGTTCACGACCTCGTCGAGGACCGGGCCGCGGCCGATGCGGGCCTCCAGGATGCGGGCCGGCGCCTTGCCCGGGCGGAACCCGGGGATGCGGACCTGCTCGGCGATCTTCTTGTACGCGCGGTCGAAGTCGGGCTTGAGCTCGTCGAACGGCACCTCGACGTTGATCCGGACGCGCGTCGGGCTGAGGTGCTCGACGGTGCTCTTCACGGTGGAACTCCTTGGGCGGTACGGCTGTGCGAACGGGCCGCGTGCAGCGGCCCCCGGTCTGTGCTGTGACCCACCTGCCGGTACGGCGGACGACCCGGGGGTCTCTCCTGGCCGGGCGCGGGCACGTCGGACGTGCTCGGCTGGCGGCGGGGCGCCCGCGCGAGTCTAGGCGAGGCCGGTCACGGTGCGTCGGGCCGGGCGTGCGTCGCGTCGCAACGCCCCCGGCCTCAGCTCGCCACGGCTCCGACGTCGGCGACGGTGACCTCCACCTCGAGGGTCTCGTCGCCGAGCACCGCGCGGACCCGCGCGGCGACCTCGCCGGCGATCTCGCCGAACGGTCTGCCCAGCGCGACGACCACGGCGATCTCCACGGGGTCGCCCAGCCGGACCCCGTACACCCGCAGGCCCGGCAGGTAGGAGGCGACGGTGCCGAACGGGCCACCGTCGAGCCGCAGCACGGCGGGATGCGCCAGCACGGCCGCCGCCACGTCCTCGGGCCCCGGGCCCGTCCGCTCGGTCACCCGGGCAGCCTAGCCACCGGAACCGGTCCCGCGGCACCGGAACACGACCGCGCCCCCGGACCGGGTCCGGGGGCGCGGTGGCGTGCGACGGCGGGATCAGTCCTTGGTGAAGGCGTCCTTGATCTTCTCGCCGGCCTGCTTCAGGTTGCCGGTGGCCTGATCGGCCTTCCCCTCGGCCTGAAGGTCCTTGTCGTCGGTGGCCTCGCCGGCGGCCTCCTTGGCCTTGCCGCCGAGCTCCTCGGTCTTGTTGCTGACCTTGTCGCCGAGTCCCATCCGCGTTCCCCCTCCGGAGTGCGTGTCCGACGGGCGCGAGGACGACGCCCTCGCTACCGTCGCTGTCCCGGATCGGGTACCCGACAGACCCGTTCCCACACATCGAGGAGCGAGACGCCGCCGTGCAGGCCACCGACCCGGCATCCGGGGCGTCCGCGGTCCCGGAGGCCGCCGCGCCGGCCGCGGCCCGCCCGGCGCTCGACGACCTGACGCTGGTCGCGAGGGCCCAGGACGGCGACGTCCACTCCTTCGCCGAGCTCGCCCGCCGGCACCAGGACGCGCTGTTCCGGGTCGCGGTCCGGGTGCTCGGGCACCGCGCGGACGCCGAGGACGCGCTGCAGGAGGCGCTCATCGATGCCTGGCGCAAGATCGGGACCTTCCGCGGCGACGCCGCCTTCTCCACCTGGATGTACCGGATCGTGACCAACCGGTGCACCGCGCTGATGCGGCGGAAGCGGCCCACCGTGCCGCTCCCGGACGACGACGCCGCCGGTGCCATGCTCGTCGCCGGGTCCGGCTCGCCGGAGCGGGCCGCCGAGGTGGACGCCGAGCTGGCCGCGCTGTCCCGCGCGCTCGCCGACCTGCCCGGCGACCAGCGCACCTGCTGGGTCCTCCGCGAGCTGGAGGGACTGGGCTACGCGGAGATCTCGCACATCACCGGGGCCTCCGAGACGGCCGTGCGCGGTCGTCTGCACCGGGCACGGACGGCGCTGGCGGAGAGGATGCGGGCATGGCGGTAGAGCAGGTGGAGCCGTTGGCCTGCGGCCGCGACGCCGCCGACGTCTGGGACCACGCGGAGGCGGGCACGCTCGACGAGCACGAGCTGGGCTGCCCGCACTGCCGGTCGGCGCGGGCCGACCACGACCGGCTCGGCGGGCTGGTGACCCGGATGGCGGCGGAGCCGCTGCGGCCGCCGCCGTCGGTGCTGGAACAGGTGCTCGGCGCGGTCGTCGCCGACCTGCGCCCGCACGAGCTGCTGGCCCTCGGCCCGGACACCTGGCTGGGCAGGCCGACCGCGGAGGCCGCGCTGCGGCACGTCGTCGACTCGATGGGCGGGCTGCGCGCCCGGCACTGCCGGATCGAGCAGCGCAGGCCCGCTGAGCCCGGCGCCGCACCGGTGTGGGTCCGGATGACGGTGACCGCCCGGTTCGGGGTCGACCTGGCGTCGGTCACCGCCCGGGTCCGGCAGATGGTCATCTCGGCCGGGGAGCGCACCCTCGGCGTCCCGATCGCCGGCGTCGACATCCATGTGGAGGACCTGTGGGACGACACGGCGGAGACCCGACGATGACGACCAGGCTGCGGGTCTCCGATCTATCGCTGGCCCGGGTCGCCGCGTACCGGGCCCGCTCGGTGCCCGGGGTGGAGATGCTGGTCGGCGACGTGGCGCAGACGCTGCTCGGGCTGGCCGCGGAGTGGCTCCCCCGCGAGCCGGTACCCGCGGAGCTGCGCAGCCAGGGCGTCATCGCGACGGTGCACGGCTCGGAGGCCGAGGTCCGGGTGACCGTGGCGGTCCGGTTCGGCACCGAGTGCGCCGCCCTCGCCGCCCGGGTGCGGGCCGAGGTGTCCGAGGAGATCGCCGCGACGACCGGGCTGGTCCCCCGGGTCCGGGTCACGATCGCCGAGATCGCCCTGCCCGATTAGCGCGCCCGCGCCGCCGTCCCCCGGGTCAGCGGAGCACGCAGTCCCCGCACGCCCCGCCGCCGGGGGCGTGCACGTAGAGGCAGCAGGAGCGGCGCCGGAAGGCCCAGCCGCCGGACGGCCCCCGGTCGCCCGCCGGGTGCCGCAGCACCGCACCGGTGGCCCCGGACGGCAGCGGCCCGCGCAGCACCGGATGGTCGGCGAGTGCGCCGAGCAGGGCGAGGAACGCGGGCCGGGCGGCCGGGCGGGCCGGGTCCAGCACCCGGGCCGCCCCGGCGACGGCGGACACCACGTTGCCGCGCAGCACCCGCCCGGACACCCCCACCCGGGCGGTGACCGCGGCGTACAGCGGCTCCAGGTGGGTCCGCGCGAGCTCGCGGGCCAGCAGGTCGGCGGCGCCGGCGGGGTCCCGGAGCGGGTCCGGCGTCCGGACGGCGGCCGGGCCCACGGCCCGCTCCGCACCGGGGTCCCGCACCGCGCCCGCGGCCGGCCCGGGGGTCCGGACCACGCCGGCGGCCGGGCCGGGATCGCCGCCGGGCAGTGCCGGGGCCCAGGGGTCCTCGCCGCCGGGGTCCCGGCGCAGCCCGGCGAGCCGGGGCAGCGTCGCGTGCAGCGCGACGGCCGCGAACGGCGCCGACACCAGCCGGGCCGCCATCCCCTGCACCGCGATCGACGCGGCGATCCGCCGGCCGGTCCCGAGCGCCGCGGCCACCTGGTCGATCCGGGCCGACAGCGGATCACCGCCGGCCCCCGCTGGGCGGTAGACCTCGTCCCACCGCTGCCAGGCCGGCCCGGCCGGGACGGTCACGGCGAACCAGGGGCCGATCCGGGCGACGTCGGCCAGCACGGCGGCGGCCTCCTCCGGGGGGACCGGCGGGGCGGGCACATCGGCGGGAATCTCGGGCGGGCGCATCGGGCTCCAGTGTCCCCGCCCGCGCCGCGCAGCGGCGGCCGTGTAACGGTTCGACCACGGTCGGCGATCTCAACGGGCGAGAGGCCGCTCCCGGCCGCTGGTCACGTCTCGCTCACCGTCCGGACACGGGACGGCAACGTCTGCCTGCTCGAATGGCCAGCGATCCACATCACGGGCCCGACGGCCGATCATCAGTAGCGCGCTCGGGTAGCGGCGTGCGACTCTGTGCACTCGCCAGACCGCACTCGCCGGGGTGTGCGGTCGAACCGTGCCGCAGGGAGTTGGCCGGGTACTGGAAGTCAGCGCCCGGCCGCTAGGCGTGCCCGGAGGAGGAATCTCCGCCGGTCACCCCGCCCGATGGCACGGTGCACCCGAACGGTCCGCATCATACGCCCCATCCCGGGTGCTCGCTGTATTCTGGAAACCCTTTTCGGACCGCAGCGAGCTGCCGGTTCCCGGGTCGTCCGATGCGGGTGGCAGAGGTGCACCGAGACGACAGGAGGAGCAGTTGGCCGCGATCAGTGACCAGACGCGTCGCCCCTCGCCCGGTGGTCTGTATGCCGCCGATCACGAGCACGACGCCTGCGGTGTGGCCATGTTGGCCGACGTCACCGGCAAGCGCGACCACGCCATCGTGCAGAAGGCCATCGAGGCACTTCTGCGCCTGGAGCATCGTGGTGCGCGCGGTTCCGAGCACAACACCGGTGACGGCGCAGGGATCCTGATCCAGGTCCCCGACGGGTTCTACCGCGAGGTCACCGACTTCGAGCTGCCCCCGGAGGGCGCCTACGCGGTCGGCATCGCGATGCTCCCGCAGGATCCGGAGCGGGCCGACGCCGCGGTCGCTGCGGTGGACGCGCTGGCCGCCGAGGAGAACCTCACGGTCCTGGGCTGGCGCGAGCTGCCGACCGACCCCGACGCCGCCGACCTGGGCCCGACCGCGCTCGCCGCGATGCCCACGTTCAAGCAGCTGTTCGTCGGCGGCGCCGAGCTGACCGGCGACTCCCCGGAGAGCGCGCCGACCGGGATCGACCTGGAGCGGCGCGCGTTCTGCCTGCGCAAGCGGGTGGAGCACGCGCACGACACCTACTTCGCGTCGCTGTCCCCGCGCACCATCATCTACAAGGGCATGCTCGCCGAGCCGCAGGTCGCCGCGTTCTACCCGGACCTGACCGACGAGCGGGTGACCTCGGCGCTGGCGATCGTGCACTCGCGGTTCTCCACGAACACGTTCCCGGCCTGGCCGCTGGCGCACCCGTTCCGCTACGTCGCGCACAACGGTGAGATCAACACGCTGCGCGGCAACCGGAACTGGATGGCCGCCCGCGAGGCGCTGCTGGAGTCCGCGAAGCTGCCCGGGGACCTCGCCCGGCTGACCCCGATCGTCACCCCTGACGCGTCGGACTCGGCCACCTTCGACGAGGTCCTGGAGCTGCTCCACCTGGGCGGGCGGAGCCTGCCGCACGCGGTGCTGATGATGATCCCGGAGGCCTGGGAGCACAACACCGAGATGTCGCCCGAGCGGCGGGCGTTCTACGAGTACCACTCCACCCTGATGGAGCCGTGGGACGGCCCGGCGCTGGTCGCCTTCACCGACGGCACCCAGATCGGCGCCGTGCTCGACCGCAACGGCCTGCGCCCGGCCCGCTACTGGGTCACCGAGGACGGGCTGGTCGTGCTCGCCTCCGAGGTCGGCGTGCTGGACGTCGAGCCGGACAAGGTGGTCCGCAAGGGCCGCCTGGAGCCGGGCCGGATGTTCCTCATCGACACCGAGCGCGGCACGATCGTCGACGACGACGAGATCAAGGGCGAGCTCGCCGCCGAGCACCCGTACGCGGAGTGGCTGCACGCCGGCCTGATCCGGCTCGACGAGCTCCCCGTCCGCAAGCGGGAGATCCCGTCGCACGAGGCGCTGACGCTGCGCCAGCAGGCCGCCGGGTACACCGAGGAGGAGCTGAACCTGCTGCTCCGCCCGATGGCCGTGTCCGGCGCCGAGCCGATCGGCTCGATGGGCAACGACGCGCCGCTGGCCGCCATCTCCGAGCGCCCGCGCCAGCTCTACGACTACTTCATCCAGCTGTTCGCGCAGGTCACCAACCCGCCGCTGGACGCGATCCGCGAGGAGCTCGTCACCTCGCTGTTCAGCCAGCTGGGCCCGGAGCAGAACCTGCTCGACGCCACGCCGGCGCACTGCCGGACGATCGTCGTGCCGTTCCCGGTGCTCACCAACGACGACCTCGCCAAGGTCGTGCACATCAACGACGACAAGGAGTTCCCCGGGTTCGCCTCGCACGTCGTCCCCGGGATCTTCCTGGCCCGCGACGGCGGCAAGGGCATGCTGTCCCGGCTCGCCGAGATCAAGCAGGAGGTCTCCCGCGCGATCGACGGCGGCGCCCGGCTGATCGTGCTCTCCCAGCGCGGCGTCGACGCCGAGCACGCCGCGATCCCGTCGCTGCTGCTCACCGGCGCGGTGCACCACCACCTGGTCCGGGAGCGCTCCCGGACCCGGGTCGGACTGATCGTCGAGTCGGCGGACGCCCGCGAGGTGCACCACATCGCGCTGCTGCTCGGCTACGGCGCCTCCGCGGTGAACCCGTACCTGGCGATGGCCACCGTCGAGGACCTCGCCGAGCGCGGCGACATCCCCGGCGTCGACGGGCGCACCGCGGCCAAGAACCTGGTCAAGGCGCTCGGCAAGGGCGTCCGCAAGACCATGTCGAAGATGGGCGTCTCGACCGTCGCGTCCTACACCGGCGCGCAGATCTTCGAGGCCGTCGGCCTCGGCCAGGATGTCGTGGACTCGGCCTTCACCGGGACCACCTCCCGGCTCGGTGGCGTCGGCTTCGACGTGCTCGCCGAGGAGGTGCTGGCCCACCACCGCCGCGCCTTCCCGGCCGACGACGTCCGCGCCTCGCACCGGGCGCTGCCGGTCGGCGGCGAGTACCAGTGGCGCCGCGAGGGCGAGCTGCACCTGTTCAACCCGCAGACGGTGTTCAAGCTGCAGCACTCCACCCGGTCCGGGCGCTACGACGTCTTCAAGGAGTACACGAAGGCCGTCGACGACCAGGCGAAGCGGCTGATGACGCTGCGCGGCCTGTTCACCTTCAAGGAGGGCCTGCGCCCGCCGGTGCCGATCGAGGAGGTGGAGCCGGTGGAGTCCATCCTCACCCGCTTCGCCACCGGCGCGATCTCCTACGGCTCCATCTCGCAGGAGATGCACGAGACCCTGGCCATCGCGATGAACCGGATCGGCGGGCGCTCGAACACCGGCGAGGGCGGCGAGGACCCGGACCGCTTCACCCCGGACCCGAACGGCGACTCCCGGCGCAGCGCGGTCAAGCAGGCCGCGTCCGGCCGGTTCGGCGTCACCTCCGAGTACCTGGTCAACGCGGACGACATCCAGATCAAGATCGCGCAGGGCGCCAAGCCCGGCGAGGGCGGCCAGCTGCCCGGCGGCAAGGTCTACCCGTGGATCGCGACCACCCGGTACTCGACGCCCGGGGTCGGCCTCATCTCGCCGCCGCCGCACCACGACATCTACTCGATCGAGGACATCAAGCAGCTCATCCACGACCTGAAGAACGCCAACCCGCGGGCCCGCATCCACGTGAAGCTGGTCTCCCAGGTCGGCGTCGGGACCGTGGCGGCCGGGGTGTCCAAGGCCCACTCCGACGTCGTGCTGATCTCCGGGCACGACGGCGGTACCGGCGCGTCACCGCTGTCCTCGATCAAGCACGCCGGCGGCCCCTGGGAGCTCGGCCTGGCCGAGACCCAGCAGACGCTGGTCGCGAACAACCTGCGCGACCGGATCGTCGTCCAGGCCGACGGCCAGCTCAAGACCGGCCGGGACGTGGTGATCGCCGCGCTGCTCGGCGCCGAGGAGTTCGGTTTCGCGACCGCTCCGCTGGTCGTCTCGGGCTGCATCATGATGCGCGTCTGTCACCTCGACACCTGTCCGGTCGGCGTCGCGACCCAGAACCCGGAGCTGCGCAAGAAGTTCGACGGCAAGGCCGAGTACGTCGTCAACTTCATGAAGTTCGTGGCCGAGGAGGTGCGGGAGTACCTGGCCCGGCTGGGCTTCCGCTCGATCGACGAAGCGATCGGCCGGGCCGACGTGCTCGACGTCGACACCGCCGCGCAGCACTGGAAGTCGCGCCACCTGGACCTGTCGCCGATCTTCGAGGTCGGCGAGTACGGCGAGGACGTGCCCCGCAAGCGGACCCGCGAGCAGGACCACGGCCTGGACAAGGCGCTGGACAACACCCTGATCCAGCTCGCCGAGGGTGCGCTGCGCAACGGCGACCAGGTCCGGCTCGATCTGCCGGTCCGCAACGTGAACCGCACCGTCGGCACCATGCTCGGCTCCGAGCTGACCCGGATCCACGGCGGCAAGGGTCTGCCCGACGACACGATCGACATCACGTTCACCGGGTCGGCCGGGCAGAGCTTCGGCGCGTTCGTGCCGAAGGGGATCACGCTGCGGCTGGTCGGCGACACCAACGACTACTTCGGCAAGGGCCTGTCCGGCGGCCGGCTGACCCTGCGGCCGGACCCGTCGGCGCCGTTCGCCGCCGAGGAGAACGTGATCGCCGGCAACGTGATCGGCTACGGCGCCACCTCGGGCGAGATGTACGTCCGCGGCGTCGTCGGCGAGCGGTTCTGCGTCCGCAACTCGGGCGCGGTGGCTGTCGTCGAGGGCGTCGGCGACCACGGCTGCGAGTACATGACCGGCGGGCAGGTCGTCGTCCTCGGGCGGACCGGGCGGAACTTCGCCGCCGGCATGTCCGGCGGCGTCGCCTATCTGCTCGACATCGACCGCAACCGGGTCAACCCGGAGATGGTGGACCTGGACCCGCTCGGTGACGACGACCGGGCGATCCTGCGGGACCGGGTGGAGCGCCACCACGCCGAAACCGGCTCCGAGGTCGCGCGGGCGCTGCTCGCCGACTGGGACGTCGCGGTCGAGCGGTTCGGCAAGGTCATGCCCAAGGACTACAAGCGCGTGCTGCTCGCGACGGAGAACGCCGAGCGCGAGGGGCGCGACGTGAACGAGGCGATCATGGAGGCTGCTCATGGCTGAGGTGACGGCACGGCACACCAGCAACGAGGCGGCAGCATCATTCACGAGGGAGGCCGCTCATGGGTGACCCGAAGGGCTTCATGACCACCCCCCGCCGGACGCCCGCGCGGCGGCCGGTGGACCTGCGGCTGATGGACTGGCGCGAGGTCTACGAGGACTTCCCGCGCAAGAGCCTGGAGTCGCAGGCGGGCCGCTGCATGAACTGCGGCATCCCGTTCTGTCACCAGGGCTGTCCGCTCGGGAACCTCATCCCCGAGTGGAACGACCTGGTGTACCGCAAGGACTGGCGGGAGGCGATCGAGCGGCTGCACGCAACCAACAACTTCCCGGAGTTCACCGGGACGCTGTGCCCCGCGCCCTGCGAGGCGGCCTGCGTGCTGGCCATCAACGACGACGCCGTCACCATCAAGCAGGTCGAGATCGAGATCATCGACCGGGCCTGGGACGAGGGCTGGGTCAGCCCGCAGGCGCCGTCGGCGAAGACCGGGAAGAAGGTCGCCGTCGTCGGGTCCGGGCCGGCCGGGCTGGCCGCCGCCCAGCAGCTCACCCGGGTCGGGCACGACGTCGTCGTGTTCGAGCGGGCCGACCGGATCGGCGGGCTGCTGCGCTACGGCATCCCCGAGTTCAAGATGGAGAAGGCCCGCCTGGACCGGCGGCTGGAGCAGATGGTCGCCGAGGGCACCCACTTCCGGGCCTCGGTCGACGTCGGCACCGACATCACCGTCGAGCAGCTGCGCTCCGAGTACGACGCGGTCGTGCTCGCCGGCGGGGCCACCGCGTGGCGCGACCTGCCCGCCGACGGCCGCGACGCCGAGGGCGTCTACCAGGCGATGGAGTTCCTGCCGTGGGCCAACCACGTGCAGCAGGGCGACATCGACGCGCCGCCGATCTCGGCCGAGGGCAAGGACGTCGTGATCATCGGCGGCGGCGACACCGGCGCCGACTGCCTGGGCACCTCGCACCGCCAGGGCGCGCGCTCGGTGACCCAGCTGGAGATCATGCCGACCCCGCCGGAGCACCGCACCGAGAACATGCCGTGGCCGACCTACCCGGCGGTCTACCGGGTGTCCTCGGCGCACGAGGAGGGCGGCGAGCGGCTGTTCTCGTGCAACACGACCGAGTTCGTGAAGGACGGCGACGGCAAGCTCGCCGGCGTCCGGATCTGCGAGGTCAAGCGCGGCGACAACGGCTTCGAGCCGGTCGAGGGCACCGAGCGCGAGCTGCCGGCCCAGCTGGTCCTGCTGGCGATGGGCTTCGTCGGCCCGGAGAAGGGCAAGCTGCTCGACGACCTGGCGGTCGAGCTCGACGAGCGCGGCAACGTCGCGCGCGACGACAGCTATATGTCGTCGGCGGACGGCGTGTTCGTGGCCGGCGACATCGGCCGCGGGCAGTCGCTGATCGTGTGGGCGATCGCCGAGGGCCGCGCGGCGGCCGCCGGGGTGGACGCCTACCTCACCGGGCGGAGCGTGCTCCCCCGGCCGATCAACCCGACCGACCGGCAGATCGGCTGACCGGACGGACGTTCGACGGGGCCCGGCCGCACGGCCGGGCCCCGTCACGTTCAGTCCACCCGCTCCAGCTCGAACGCGTCGTCGCCGATCCAGATGCGCAGGCCGTCGCCGTCGTCGGTGACGTAGCCGTCCTCCTCCTCGCCGAGCTCCCGGATCGCGCCCATCGCGAGCCGGTTGAACTCGACGATCCCCTCGCCCGCGTCGACCGGGCGGTACTCGCGGGCCAGCCGCGCGGTGCGGCACTCGGTCGCCAGCCAGGCAGCGTTCTCCGGACCGACCTCGACCCGCCAACGTTCATCTCGCATGCGTTCGATTATGGCGCAGGTCACCCCGTCCGTCGCCCGTCCGCTACCGACGATCGCGGCGTTGCACCGCGCACCGTCGTGAACGGAACCGATTCACCGCCCGCCGCGGGCACGGCGCCGCTCGCGGTCGGATCCGAGACTGACGCCACTCCCCCCACAACTCGCGGCGCTCTCGTGCGTTGAACCGGGCGACCGGCACCTGCAGAACCGGGAGCCCCTGTCGGTGCCGGGCACCATCGGGACACCGGGCATCGCGACTCCGGTCGCGATCCCGGTTCCCGGTGGTGTATCCCCTCCGGACGCCCCGGCCGCCGTGATCCGCGAGGCCGATGAGTCTCGGCGCCCCGGGCAGTCCACTCCGGTGAGCGCTGCGGGAGGTCCGCGGCGACCGCATCCCGGAGGTCCACCGTGTCCACCCAGCCGAGCGCCCGTCCCGTCCTCTCCCCCGTCGCGCACCGCGCCCTGTGGGTGCTGCAGATCCTGCTCGGGCTGTTCTTCGTGTTCGCCTCGGCGGTACCGAAGTTCTACGGCGACCCGTACGCGGTGCTGATCTTCGAGGAGATCGGCGCCGGCCAGTGGCTGCGCTACGTCGTCGGGGCGTTCGAGCTGGCCGGCGGGATCGGGCTGATGACCAAGCGGTTCGCCGGTCCCGCCGCGGTCGGGCTGGTGCTGCTGATGGTCGGCGCCGGCCTCACCCAGGCGTTCGTGCTGCACGGCGGGCTGCTGGTGCTGACCCCGGTCGTGCTGGGCCTGCTCGCCGCCGCGATCGCGTACGGGCGCCGGGAGACCTTGCGCACAGGGCGCTGACCAGCGTTTACCTCGGCGGCGGCCCGGGAATCCACCGGGAGCACGAGCGCCGGGACCCGGCGCCACCCGTGATTTCCACGTACAGGAGGACACCGCCATGGCCGACCGCCATGTGAAGCCGGCCGACGACGGCTGGACCGTCGAGAAGCAGGGCGCGCAGCGCCCCAGCGCCAAGGCCGCTACCCAGGCCGAGGCGATCACCCGGGCGGTGGAGATCATCGCCAACGACGGCGGCGGCACCCTCGTCGTGTACGGCACCGACGGCGCGGTCCGCGAGCGCCGGTCCGTGGAGTCCGGGTCCGACGGCACCGGCAGCACCGCGGGGACCGCGGCGGGCGCCGTTGCGGGCGCGACGGCCACCGCCGCGCGCGACACCGCGTCGAAGGCCGCGTCGGCGACCGCGCGGACCGCCGACGAGGTCGCCTCCGACACCCGGACGACCGGGAAGAAGATCGCCGGCGAGACCCGCAGCGCCGCGTCGAAGGCGGCGAACACCGCGCGGTCGGGCGCCGAGGACGTCGGGAAGGAGGCCCGCAAGGTCTCCCGCAACGGCAAGGCGCCCGGCAACGCGGGCAAGGCGGCCGCCGACGCCGCCGGGACCACCGGCCGGCAGCTGGCCGGCAACGCCTCGCGCACCGGCCGTCAGGTCGCCGGCGAGGTCAGCGCCTCCGCCGAGCGCTCCGCGGCGACCGTGCAGGCCGCCGCCGATCGCGGCGCGGACACGGCGGTGCGCACAGCGGACCGGGCCGCCCGGGTCGGCGAGACGGTCTCCGACGACATCGACGACACCGGCGCGAAGCTCGCCCGCAGGCTCTACGAGGGCGGCGAGCGGGCCGCGACCCAGCTCGACGAGTTCGCCGCCCGGGTCTACCGGCCGCTCAACCCGATCCGGTTCGGCAGCCGGGTCGCCGCCGGCGCGGTCGCGACCGCGTTCGGTGTCTCCGGCGCCGTGGTCTCCCGTGCCGGCACGCTGTTTCAGCGCGGCACCCGCCGGGCCACCGGCCGCTGACCGGTCCCGCTCCCGACGAGGGCCCCGCCACGGCGGGGCCCTCGTCGCGTGTCAGGAGCGCGGGCTGAGCACGTAGTCGCCGGTCTCGTCCTGCCAGGCCATCCCGATCAGCTCCCGGGCCCGGGCCGCCTTCGCGAATGACAGGAAGCTGCCGAATCCGTAGCGCTTCTCGGAGAAGTCCGGCACCCGCTTGCGCAGCTGGTCCTTCAGCCCGGACAGCTGCGGCGGGCCGCCGGCCGCGGTCAGGTCCCGCACCACGTCGACGAGCAGGGTGAACGCGTCCTGGTCGGCGTCCGGGTCGTCCGGGACGGCGACCTCCGGGTCGCCCTGCGCGGAACCGGGGGTGAGCGCGACCGCGCCCTGCCCCTCCAGGTGCCGCAGCAGCTCGCCGAAGCCGCGGAAGCCGTGGTCGGACTCGTCGAACGTGGGGTCCTTGCGCAGCACCGCCCGCTTCAGCCGGGACGCCAGCACCGGGCCGTCGGCCTGCCGGGACAGCCCGGCCAGGGTGCTCACGACGAGCCCGGCGACGTCGCGTTCCTCGGCGCCGGTGGTCGCGGTCTCCTCCGCGTCGGGTGAACCGGGCGCGGCCCGGAAGGTCAGGTCGAACGGGGCGGGCTCGGGCTGCGGCTCGGCGGGCGCGACCGGGCCGGGCGGCGGTGCCGTCGTGCTCGCGGCGGGTGGCCGGGTGCCGCGGCGGCGGCGCGGCGGGGCCGGCTCCCGGCTCGGCTCCAGGCCCGGCAGCCGGTCGTAGAACAGGAACTCGTCGCAGGCCGGGGGCAGCAGCGCCGAGGTGGACGACTGCACGCCGATCCCGATCACCCGCTTGTCCAGCTCGCGCAGCTTGTGCATCAGCGGCGTGAAGTCGGAGTCGCCGGTGGCGATCGCGAAGGTCGTCACGAACTCGCGCTCGTAGGCGAGCTCGATCGCGTCGACCGCGAGCTTGATGTCGGCGGCGTTCTTGCGGGAACCGCCGATCCGCTGCGGGATCTCGATCAGCTCGACCTGGGCGCGCGCCATCAGGCGCCGGTCCTCGTCGAACGACGACCAGTCGGCGTAGGCGCGCCGCACCACGACCCGGCCGCGCTCGGCGAGTGCGTCGGCGACCGGCCCGAAGTCGAACGGGACGACACCGAGACCGTCGCGCGCGCCGATCGCCAGGTTCTCGTAGTCGAGCAGCAGTGCGATGCGTTCGTCCTCGTGGGCCACCGCGGAAGCCTACGGCCGGTGCGCCGGGTGGGCGGGTCGGGTCCTCCGTCCGGGGGCCGGGTGACCGACGGCCCTGCCCGGCCGGTCCGGCCGGGGGCACGCTCGGGGGGCCACCGAGGGGAGGACCCCATGACCGACCGGATTCCGGAGGACGGCACCGTCCTGATCGCGCTCACCTCCGCCGACCACCGCACGCTGCGGGCGGCCGCGGAGATCGGGCACGAGCTGTCCCTGCGCGGGTTGCGCCCGCTGATCACCACCGCCGCCGACGTGCCGTCGCTGGCCGGGGTCCGGGCCGTCGTGCTGGGTGGTGCCTGGGACCGGCCGTGGGCCCGGTCGGCGGCCCGGCGGTTCCTGCGCAGGCACCGCGTCGTGCTGCGGGTCCGGCCGCTGTGGATGTTCGACGCCGCGCCTGCGGGCGGAGCGCACCCGCATCCCGCGCCGGCCCCGGAGCTGGAGCTGTCCGCGCCGGTGCAGGCGCCCGGCGCGGACGGCTGGGGCGCCTGGGCCGCCACCGTCGCCGCCGAGCTGGCGGCGGCCGGTCCCGCGCCGGACGGCGGGCGGGGCGCTGCGGCCGGGACTGCGGTGGCCCGGTGAGCGCCGCCGAGACCCCGGCGCTGCCCCGCCCGGACACCGTCCGGCACGCCGTCGCGACCGCGCTGACCGCGCCGTCGGTGCACAACGCGCAGCCGTGGCGGTGGCGGATCGCGGCCGACCGGATCGAGCTGTACGCCGATCCGGACCGGCGGCTGCCGTTCACCGACCCGGACCGGCGCGACCATCTCGTCAGCTGCGGGGCGGCGCTGGCCACCCTGCACGTCGCGCTGGCCGCGTCCGGGATCGGGCACCGGACCGAGCGGTTCCCGGACGGGGACCGCGACCATCTGGCGACCGTCCGGTTCACCGGCCGGCCGCCGACCGCGGCGGACCGCAACGACGCGCAGCTCGCCCCGGCGATCCGGCGCCGCCGTACCGACCGCAGGCCGTTCCGCGACGGCGGGCTCGCCGACCACACCCGGGCCGCGCTCGGCGCCCGCGCCGCCCGCTACGGCGTCACCCTGCACACGGTCACCGATCCGGTGGCCCGCAACCATCTCGTCGAGCTGGAGCAGGCGGCCGCCCTGGAGCTGCGGGCGCGGCCCGGGCACGCCGCCGAGCTGCTGGTGTGGACGCACCGCTACGCGGACTCCCGGGACGGCGTGCGCACCGGCTCGGTGCCGGCGGGGGTGCCGTGGCCGCGCGAGCCTGAGATCGGTGTCCGGTTCCCCGCGGGATCGCTGCCGGTGCCGCCGCTGGCCACCGACCGGGCGACGATCCTCGCGCTGAGCACCCCGGCCGACGACGATCCGGCGCGGCTGGCCGCCGGTGAGGCGCTCGGGATCGTGCTGCTCGCCGCGACCAGGGCCGGGCTGGCGACCTGCCCGCTGTCCCGGATCCTGGAGACCGTCCGCACCCGGTCCGGGCTGGCCATCCGGGTGCTACGCACCACCGAGCACCCGCAGCTGATCATCCGGGTCGGTCGCGCCCCGGACGGCCGGGAGCTGCCCGCCACCCCGCGGCGCCGGCTGCGGGACGTGCTGCTGCGCGGCGAGTAGCCCGGCGGGTGACGGCCGACACGGACCATCGACCCACCCGTCCGGGGCCGATCGGTCGCTGCGGGAGTCGGCCGCCTGCCACTACCGTCGCTCTCGACAGCCCGCGACCCGGAGGCGACTGTGACGATCTCGGTGTTCCTGCTCGACGACCACGAGATCGTCCGGCGTGGGCTGGCCCAGCTGCTCGAACTGGAGGACGACATCGAGGTCGTCGGCGAGGCCGCGACGGCGGCGCAGGCCGCGGCCCGGCTGCCGGCGCTGCGGCCGGACGTCGCGATCCTCGACGTCCGGCTGCCCGACGGCGACGGCGTGAGCGTCTGCCGGGACATCCGGTCCACGGTCGCCCCGCCGCCGGCCTGCCTGATGCTGACCTCCTACGCCGACGACGAGGCGCTGTTCGGCGCGATCATGGCCGGCGCCTCGGGCTACCTGCTCAAGCAGGTCGCCGGGGTGGATCTGGTCGGTGCGGTCCGCACGGTCGCCGCGGGCGGCTCGCTGCTCGACCCGAAGGCGACCGCCGCGGTGCTGGACCGGCTGCGCCGCGGCATCGACGCCGACGCCGATCCCCGCTACGACGCGCTGAGCCCGCAGGAGCAGCGGATCCTGGAGCTCATCGCGGACGGCCTGACCAACCGCCGGATCGGCGACGAGCTGCACCTGGCCGAGAAGACCGTCAAGAACTACGTCTCCTCGGTGCTGCACAAGCTCGGCTACTCGCGACGCACCGAGGCCGCCGTGTACGCCGTCGAGCGGCGCCGCGCCCGGCGCTGAGCCGCGGGCGTCATGGCAGCGGGACGGTCCAGAGCACCCGGGTCCCGGTGGCCGGGGAGTCGAGCGTGCACTCCCCGCCCAGCTGGACGGCGCGGTCGGCGAGATTGCGCAGCCCGCTGCGCCGCTCGGTGTCGCCGAGGCCGCAGCCGTCGTCGGAGATCTCGGCGCTCAGGTCCCGGCCGGCCGCGACGGTGACCGACAGCGTGTTCGCCCCGGAGTGTCGCACGGCGTTCGTCGCGGCCTCCCGGACGACCGCCAGCAGGTGGGCCGCGACGGTCGGCGGGACGAGCGTGTCGACCGGACCGGTGGTGTGCACCGAGGTCGCGATCCCGGACTCCGAGGTGACCTCGGCGACGGTGTCGAGCAGCGCCCGGCGCAGCCCGCCGGTGCCGTGATCGGCGGTGTGCAGGTCGAAGATCGTCGTCCGGATCTCGCGGACGGTCCGGTCCAGCTCGTCGACGGTCTGCTCGACCCGCTCGCGCACGTCGGCGTCGGTGGTGCGGCGCAGCGTCCCCTGCAGCTTCAGGCCGACCGCGAACAGCCGCTGGATCACGTGGTCGTGCAGGTCGCGGGCGATCCGGTCACGATCGGCGAGCACCGCCAGCTGCTGCTGTGCCCGGTTCTTCTCCCCCAGCTCCAGGGCCAGCGCCGCCTGGTCGGCGAACGACACCAGCAGCGGCACCTCGGACGGCCGGAACGGCGGGTCGCCCGGCTCGCGCTGTGCGATCAGGACGCCGATCACCCGCTCGACCGCCCGCATCGGGACCGCGACGGTGGGGCCGCCGCCGGCCCGGTCGTCGTGCGCGGGGGCATTCAGGAACGCCCGCGGGCTCTGCGCCAGTACCGGCTGCAGGCCCTCGACGACGTCGCGCAGCAGGGTCCCGCCGAGCCCGCCGGACGGCCACGGCCGGCCCGCGGTGGCGCCCTCGCGGAACTCGCCGTCCTGGTCCGGTCCGAGCGCGATCAGCGTGCCGCTGGCCCGGGACAGCTCCAGGCAGCGGCGGGCCACCAGGGCCAGCGAGTCGGCCTCGCCGGTCCCGGCCAGCACCTCGCCCCGGATCTCGGCGGACGCCTCCAGCCACTGCTGGCGGAGCAGCCCCTGCTCGAACAGGTCGGCGTTCTGCACGGCGATCCCGGCGGCGGCGGCGAGCGCCTGCAGGATCAGCTCGTCGTCGGCGGTGAACTCGGCCGCACCGACCTTCTCGGTGAGGTAGATGTTGCCGTACACGGCCTCCCGGACCCGGATCGGGACGCCGAGGAAGCTGCGCATCGGCGGGTGGTTCGGCGGGAAGCCGACCGACGACGGGTGCGCCGACAGATCGGCCAGACGCAGCGGCCGGGGGTCCTCGATCAGCTGCCCGAGCAGGCCCTTGCCCTCCGGCGGGCGGCCCAGCGCGGCGCGGGTACCGGCGTCCAGCCCGACATCGATGAAGCGGGCGATCGAGCCGTCCGGGGCGAGCACGCCGAGCGCGCCGTAGCGGGCGTCGACCAGGTCGACGGCGGACTGCACGATCCGCTCCAGGGTGGCGTCGAGCTCCAGTCCGGCCGCGACGCCCAGCACGGCATCGAGCAGCTTCTGCATCCGCCACCGCGCGGTCGCGATCTGGCCGAGCCGGTCCTGCACCTCGCCGATGAGCTGGTCGAGCCGCAGACCGGACAGCATCCGGGCGAGCTCGCCCGACGCCGGATCCGCCTCCGGATCCCCCATACCGCCCACCTCGTTTCCGCTCCCGCCGCCGAACCTGGCACCCCAGGTGTACTCGCACAAGCGTTCCCGGCGGTTACCCGACCGGCGGGTGGGCCCGCGGTCCCGGGCACGGCGGGACCTTCGCACCTGACCGGCCGGCCCGGGCCGGGCCACCATCGGTCCGTCGACCGGGCGGGACCCAGGCACCGCCCGCAGAGGGGGACCGCATGGACGCGACCTGTCACTCCGGGGCGGTCACCGGCGCGCTCGGGCTGGACGAGGAGACCACCGCAGCGGTGGTCCGGCTCGCCACCCGCGCGCCGTCGCTGCACAACAGCCAGCCGTGGCGGTTCCGGCTGCTGCCCGACCGGATCGAGCTGCGCGCCGACCCGCAGCGGCTGCTGCCGGTCGCCGACCCGACCGGCCGGGAGCTGCGGATCGGCTGCGGCGCGGCGCTGTTCACGCTGCGGCTCGCGCTGATCGGCTCCGGGATCCGGCCGCTGGTCAGCCGCTACCCGCAGCCCGGCGACCCGGACCTTGTCGCGGTCGTCCGGCACGGCGGCATCGTGCGCGCCACCCCCGAGCAGCGCAACCTGCTGGACGCGGTGTCGCGGCGGCGCACCAACCGGCGGCCGTTCCGGGACACCGCGGTGCCCGATCCGGCCCGGTCCGCGCTGAGCCGCGCCGCCTTCGAGGAGGGCGCGTGGCTGCAGCTGGTCACCGACCCGATGCAGTTGGCCGAGCTGGGCAAGCTGGCCCGCGAGGCGCACCTGCTGCAGCAGGCGGACGCCGCCTTCGCCGCCGAGCTGGCCGCCTGGACCGGGCGGTCCCCGGCCCGCGACGACGGCGTCCCCGCCTCCGCAGGCGGGCCCTGCCCGCCGCCGAACCAGCCGTGGGTGGTGCGCAACTTCGGCGGCGACGCGCATCCGCGCCCGGCCCCCGCCGCCTTCGAGTCCGATCCGCTGATCGCGGTGCTGAGCGTGCACACCGACGGGCCGCGCGAGGAGCTGCGCGCCGGGGAGGCGCTGCAGCGGGTGCTGCTGACGGCCACCGTCGCGGGCCTGTCCGCGTCGTTCCTGTCCCAGCTCGTCGAGGTCCCCGACATCCGCGAACAGGCCCGGCGGCTGTTCGGCGGAACCCGTCCCCCGCAGGTCGTGTTGCGGCTGGGGTACGGCGTCCCGGTGCCCGCGACGCCGCGGCGGGCGCCCGAGAAGGTCGTCGACGCCCTCTGAACGCCGGTCCGGGCCCACGTGGGGGTGGGCCCGGACCGGTCCCGCGCGGTGCCGGGGACCGGCCGGGGTGGGCCGAACGTCCCGGTCCCGGCGGACCACCGGCGCCGCACGGCCGGTCCTCCGCCCGGTCCGCCCCGCCCCCGCGGCGGCGAGGCTCGCAGCCGACGGCCCGGACGACCGGGCCACTCATCGGCTCGGAGGGGCGCTGAGATCGGATGAATCTCGACCTGGCGCGGTGGCAGTTCGCCGTCACCACCGTCTACCACTTCCTGTTCGTGCCGCTCACGATCGGCCTGTCCGTGCTCGTCGCGAGCATGCAGACGGTGTGGGTCGCGACCGGTGACGACCGCTGGCTGCGGATGACGAAGTTCTGGGGCAAGCTGTTCCTGATCAACTTCGCGATGGGCGTCGTCACCGGGATCGTCCAGGAGTTCCAGTTCGGGATGAACTGGAGCGACTACAGTCGGTTCGTCGGCGACGTCTTCGGGGCGCCGCTTGCGGTCGAGGGGCTGCTGGCCTTCTTCCTGGAGTCCACCTTCCTCGGACTGTGGATCTTCGGGTGGGACCGGCTGTCGAAGCGGGTGCACCTGGCCTGCATCTGGCTGGCCGCGATCGGCACGATCCTGTCGGCGTACTTCATCCTGGCCGCGAACTCGTGGATGCAGCACCCCGTCGGGTACGCGGTCAACCGGGCCACCGGGCGGGCCGAGCTGAACGACTTCGGTGCACTGCTCACCAACTCGACGGCGGTCGCCGCGTTCGGCCACACGATCACCGCCTGCTTCGTCACGGCCGGCATGTTCCTGGTCGCGATCAGCGCCTGGAACCTGGCCCGGAGCCGGTACCCGGAGGTCTTCCGGCCCTCGATCCGGCTGGGCCTGTGGACGGTGCTGGTCGCGAGCCTCGGCGTCGTCCTCACCGGTGACATCCAGGCCCGCCTGATGACCCAGCAGCAGCCGATGAAGATGGCCGCCGCCGAGGCGCTCTGGGACACCGTCGCGCCCGCGTCGTTCTCGATCTTCACGATCGGCACCCCGGACGGCACCCAGGAGCTGTGGAGCCTGCGCGTCCCGCGGCTGCTGTCGTTCCTGGCGACCGGCACCTGGGACGGCCGGGTCGAGGGCGTCAACCAGCTGCAGGCGCAGGCGGTGGCCACCTTCGGGCCCGGCGTCTACACCCCCGACATCGCGATGACGTACTGGATGTTCCGGCTGATGATCGGGTTCGGGCTGCTCGCCGCGCTGGTGTCGGTGATCGGGCTCTGGCTGACCCGGCGCCGGGCGGGCCGCCTCCCCGCCTGGTTCGGCACCGTCGCGCTGCTCGGACTGGTCACCCCGTTCGCGGCGAACTCGGCGGGCTGGATCTTCACCGAGATGGGCCGCCAGCCGTGGGTGGTGTTCGGCGTGCTGCAGACCGCGGACGGGGTGTCCCCGTCGGTCGGGTGGGCGTCGGTGCTGATCTCGCTGATCGTGTTCACCCTGCTCTACGGGGTGCTCGCGGTCGTCGAGGTGGTGCTGCTGATCCGGGCGGTGAAGGCGGGCCCGCCGCCACCGGGCGGGGCCACCGCCGGCGAACCGGCGTCCGTCGCCGATCCCGTACCGAGCTACTGAGGAGGACGGCGTGGAACTCGTCGACGTGTGGTTCGTCCTGATCGCGGTCCTGTGGACCGGCTACCTGTGCCTGGAGGGCTTCGACTTCGGGGTCGGGATGCTGCTGCCCGCGGTGGCCCGCGACGAGCACGACCGGCAGGTCGCGCTCGGCACCATCGGCCCGGTCTGGGACGGCAACGAGGTGTGGCTGCTGGTCGCGGGCGGCGCGACGTTCGCGGCGTTCCCCGAGTGGTACGCGAGCCTGTTCTCCGGGTTCTACCTGGCGTTCCTGCTGCTGCTCGTGGCGCTGATCCTGCGCGGCATCGCCCTGGAGTACCGGTCCAAGGAGCCGCGCTGGGCGCCGGTGCTGGACCGGATCCTGACCGGGTCGTCGCTGGTCGCGGCGCTGCTGGTCGGCGTCGCGCTGTCGAACATCGTGCACGGTGTCCCGCTGGACGCCGACCACGAGTTCACCGGGACCCTGCTCACCCTGCTCAACCCCTACGCGCTGCTCGGCGGGGTGACCCTGGTGCTGGTGTTCGCGCTGCACGGCGCGGCGTTCCTGGCACTGAAGACGGACGGGCCGGTGCGCGAGCGGTCCGCCGCCGTCGCGGTGACGGCCGGGCTGCTCGCCGTCCCGGCCGGCGGGGCGTTCCTGGTGTGGACCCTGCTCGACGGCGCGCCGCTGTGGGCGCTCGCCCCGGTCGCGGTCGCCGCGCTCGGCCTGGTCATGGCGACCGTGCTGGTCGCCCGCGGCCGGGAGGGCTGGTCGTTCACGGCGACGACGGTGGCGATCGTCGCCGTCGCGGTGACCCTGTTCGGGTCGCTGTACCCGGACGTCCTGCCGTCCACCATCGATCCCGCCCACTCGCTGACCGTGGTGAACGCGGCGTCCACCCCGTACACGCTGACGATCATGACCTGGGTCGCGGGGATCTTCACCCCGATCGTGATCGGCTACCAGGCGTGGACGTTCTGGGTGTTCCGCAGGCGGTTGACCCGCCAGGACTACGGCGCCCCCGCCGAGGTCGCCGGGGGTGTGTCGTGACCGCCGCCGACGAGCCGGTCCGGCTCGCCGCGCCACCGGAGACGCTCGACGAGCGGCCGGACCCGCCGCTGCGGCAGATCATGTCGGCCAGGCTGGTCGCGGTCACCCCGGACACCCCGGTGCGGACGGCGCTGGAGGCCATGCTCGCCCAGGACGTCCATCACCTCCCGGTGCTCGCCGGCGGCCGCTGCCGCGGCATGGCCACCGAGGCGGACCTGCTGCGCGGCATCGCCGCCCAGCGCAGCCCGCTCGGCTGGACCGTGTTGCGGGTCGCCGACGTGCACGGCCCCGCGCTGCTGCTGCCCGGCACGTCCCGGCTCTCCGAGGCCGCGCGGGTGATGGCGGCCCGCGGGCGGGACGCGGTGCTGGTCGAGACCGGCGGCCGCATCCGCGGGATCGTGACCGCCGCCGACCTGGTGCGCCGCTGGCGGCCCTGAGCCCGGCTCAGGGAGCGCCGAACCCGGCGGCCTCCAGCACCTGGCGTCCCTCGTCGCCGTTCACGAAGTCCACCCACTGCTGGGCGAGGGCCTGGTTCGGCGCGTTGCGCAGCACCACGATCGGGTACTCGTTCACCGCCTGCGCCGCCTGCTCGAAGTCGACGCCCTGGGCCTGGCCGCCCGAGGCGGCGACGTCGGTCCGGTAGACCAGCCCGGCGTCGGCGTTGCCGGTGGTGACCTTCTGGAGCACCGACTTCACGTCCTGCTCCTCGGACACCGCCGGGATGTCGACGCCGGCGGCCTGCTCCACCTTCTCGGTGGCCGACCCGCACGGCACCTGCGGCGCGCAGACCACGGTGCGCAGGTCCGGGTTCACCAGGTCCTCCAGCGACGCCACCGCCTTCGGGTTCTGCGGGGCGACGGCGATCTGCAGCGTGTTCGTCGCGAAGACCACGGGCTCGCCCTCGGCGTTGCCCGCGTCGGTCACCTTGGTCATGTTGTTCTGGTCCGCCGAGGCGAACGCGTCGGCCGGGGCGCCCTGGTTGATCTGCTGGGCCAGTGCGGAGGACCCGGCGAAGTTGAACACCACGTCGGCGCCCGGGTTCGCGGCCTCGAACTGCTGCTCCAGATCCTCGAAGGTGCCGGTCAGCGAGGCGGCCGCGAACACCGTCAGCGTGCCGCCCCCGGCCTCCCCGCTCGCCGGGGGCTGCTCCCCGCCGGTGTCTCCCCCGCCGCAGCCGGCCAGCACGGCCAGCGAGGTCGCGGCCAGTGCGGCACCGACGGTGCGGGGAACGGATCGGCTCTTCACGTGGGATCTCCCGGTGCTCGGCGACATGTCCGCAGCGCCGATCGTCGAAACCGGAACTGCGGTACCGCGAGGATGATAAGGACGCATCAGCGTCATTGCCACCCATGGATCGACGCAGATCGGAGATCGACTCTGGCTCCGCCCGGGTGCGGGTCGCTCGCCCCGTGCCGCGTGCGCGAGAGGATGCGCGGTCCGGTGCGAACCCGGTCGCGCCGGCGAACAGCGGTTGTCCGGGTGCGGGTGGGGTGCTCAGGGTGTCGCGGAGGCGGCCGCGGCGTAGGCGGCCGCGGCGAGGACCTGGTCGACCCCGAACACGACGTGCCCGACGGCGACCCCGCTTGCGGCACCCTCCACCGCGGCGGTGACCGCGGCGACGTCGGCGCTGCCGAAGCCGCCGCACAGCTCGATCAGGCCGACGCCCTCGTCGCGGACCAGCGCGGCGGCCACCGCGGGTGCCGCGTCGGTGCCCGGGACGGCGACGAGGAGCGACCGCACCCCGCCGGAGTCGAGGACCATCCGGTCCCGTTCCGGGGCGGCCCCGGGGTGCTCGAAGAGGTAGGCCCAGCGGACGCTCGCATCGGCGCTCATGGCACGAGCCTGGATGCTGAACCCGGGTCGAGGTCAAGCCGGTTCGACGGGCGGGGTCCGGCAGCACTTCCTAGGCTCCGATCGTGACCCATCACGATCTCGCCGTCGTCGGCACCGGCTCCGGGAACACGATCGTCGACGAGCGGTTCGCCGGTCTCGACGTGGTGCACGTCGAGGCGACCCGGTTCGGCGGCACCTGCCTGAACGTCGGCTGCATCCCGACGAAGATGCTCGCCCACACCGCCGAGGTCGCCGAGTCGGTGCGCACGGCGTCCCGTTTCGGGGTGGATGCCCGGATCGACAGTGTGCGGTGGCGCGACATCGTGGACCGGGTGTACGGCCGTCTCGACCCGATCGGCGACGACGGCCGCGAGTACCGCAGCGAGCACGGCACCGTGCACATCGGGCACGCCCGGTTCACCGGGCCGCGGGCGATGACGGTGGAGCTCGCCGACGGTGGCAGGACCGCGTTCACCGCCGACCGGATCGTCCTCGCCACCGGTGGCCGGCCGTCGGTGCCACCGCCGGTCGCGGAGTCCGGCGTCCCGTTCGACACCTCGGACACGATCATGCGTATCGAGGAGCTGCCCCGGCGGCTCGCCGTGCTCGGCGGCGGCTACATCGCGGCCGAGCTCGCGCACGTCTTCGGTGGCCTCGGCTGCGAGGTGACGATCGTCGAGGTCGCCGACACCCTGCTCGGCGGGATGGACGAGACGGTGGCGGAGCGGTTCACCGCGGCCGCCCGGGAGCGGTTCGACGTCCGCACCGGACGGTCGGTGGAGCGGGTGACCGGCGGCCCGGGCGAGGTCACCCTGCATCTCGACGACGGCACCCAGGTGCACGCCGACCGGCTCCTGGTGGCGGCCGGCCGCACCCCGAACGGCGACCGGATGGATCTCCCGGCCGGCGGCGTCGCCACCCACGACGACGGCCGGGTCCGCGTCGACAGGCACGGCCGCACCACCGCCGAGGGTGTCTGGGCGCTCGGCGACATCAGCACCCCGCACCCGCTCAAGCACGTCGCCAACCACGAGGCGCAGGTCGTCGCGCACAATCTCGCGCATCCCGACGACCTGCGCGCCGCCGACCACGATCCGGTGCCGGCGGCGGTGTTCGCGAACCCGCAGGTGGGGATGGTCGGCCGGACCGGGCAGCAGTGCCGCGACGAGGGCCTGGCGCACCGGATCGGGTTGCACGAGTACGCCGACGTCGCCTACGGCTGGGCGCTGGAGGAGCGCCGCGGCTTCTGCAAGGTGATCACCGCGCCGGACGGGTCGCTGCTCGGGGCGCACGTGCTCGGCCCGCAGGCGGCCACCCTGATCCAGCAGCTGGTCCAGGCGATGGCCCTCGGGCTCACCGCGCAGCGGACCGCGGACGTGCAGTACTGGATCCACCCGGCGTTGTCGGAGGTCGTGGAGAACGCGCTGCGGGACGCTCAGTAGGCGGGCGTCCGTCGCGCCAGCTGGGTGACGACGGCCAGCCCGATCAGCACGGCCAGCACCACCAGCCCGGTCACGATCGCCGGGAGCGCCTCGCCGAGCAGCAGCGCCGGCACCGCCGCGACGACCAGGATCCCGGCCGCGACGTAGCGGCTGCGGCCGGCCGTGCCCGTCCGGCTGTGCAGGTAGATCGCGTTGCCCGCCAGGTAGAGCAGCGGCCCGCCGACCGAGACGAGCACCAGCGCCGGACCGCTCTGCGGGTGCGTGAGGTGCAGGTCGATCGCGACCGCGAAGAGCACCGCGCCGCCGACCATCAGGCCGTGCGCGTAGGCGAACGCCGACCGGGCGGCGCGGGTGCTGCCGTCGCCGCGGCCGGCCGGCGCGTCGTGCCCGGCCACCGCGAAGTAGGACCACCACAGCGCGACCAGGCCGGTGAACCCGAGCACCGCGATGAGCACCGTGTACGGGGTGATCGGCTCCAGCTCCGACAGCGTGAAACCCATGATCAGGATGGACTCGCCGAGGGCGATGATGAAGACCAGCCGGTTGCGCTCGGCGAGGTGCTCGACGTCGACCGGCCAGCTCCGCATCGGCGTCGAGCCGAGGCCGGGCACCCGGAACTCGACCAGCGGCCCGACCAGGTCGACCGCCACCGCGAGCCCCCAGACGACCAGCCGGGCGGTCGGCGGCAGCAGCGCGCCGAGCAGGAACAGCGCCCCCGCGACCGAACTCCACACCAGCAGGTTCCGGTAGTTGCGGGAGAGCACGTGGCCGCGCATGGTGATCCAGACGAACAGCGGGCGCCCGATCTGCGCCGTGGCGTAGCAGGCGGCGAAGAGCAGACCGCCGTCACCGAAGGCGGTCGGCAGCGCCAGCGCCATCCCGAGCGCGGCCAGCATCAGCAGCGCGTTCAGCAGCCGGACCGACGTCCGCGCCGGATCGAGGTAGTTCATCGCCCAGGCCGAGTAGTTCCACAGCCACCACACCGCCGCGAACAGCAGCGCCGTCTCGACCGCCCCGCGCGGGGTGAGGTGGTAGAGCAGGGTGTGCGAGACCTGGATGATCGCGAACACGTAGACCAGGTCGAAGAACAGCTCGATCGGCGCGACCTCGGAGTCCCCGCGGCGCCGCAGCAGCCGCGGCGCCCTGTCCCGGACCGTCATCGACGGAGGGTACTGCGGCGCCCCCGGCGCCCTGCGCGTCAGGGCCGTTCAGCCCTGTCCGGGCGCTCCGCCGCCGCACTAGCGTCGCTCCCGGCGATCGCGGTCGATCATCCGCACGCCGGAGGAGGAACGTGTCCATGACGGGTGCAGGTCCCGGCGATCCGGTGGTGGGCCCGCTCGGGCCCGTCGCGTGGGTCGCCGTCGAGTTCGACGGCGACCGGCTGGCCCCCGCGGTCGTCGGGCCGCTGGCGGAGCTCGTCGACGCCGGAACGGTGCGGCTGCTGGACGCGGCCGTCGTGCACAAGGACGCCGGTGGCGCCGTCCGCGGCGCGGAGCCGACCGAGGCGGGTGTCGACTTCGACGCCGTCGACGGCGACGTCCTGGAACTGCTGTCCGACGACGACCTGGACGGCATCGCCGCCGAGCAGCACCACGCTGGTCCTGGCCTGGGAGTGCCTGTGGGCGAGCCGGCAGCAGCGCCGTCGGTCGACGACCTGCACGCCCAGCTCCTCAAGCTCGGCGAGCTGCGCACCGCGGGCCTGCTGACCGAGGACGAGTTCGCGGTCCAGAAGTCCCGCCTGCTGGGCGGGTGAGCCCGGTGCACCTCACGTCCATCGCGCTCGCCTCCCCACCGGCCGATCTCGCACCCGGCAGCTCCGGCGGCGGCCTGCTGCTCATCCTCGCCGGGCTGGTGCTGTGCTTCGGCGGCGCCCGCTCGATCCTGCTGGCCGCGGGCGCCGCCGGGTTCGGCCTGGCCGGTGGGCTCGCCGCCGCGCTCGGCGGGCCGGTCGCGGTCACCGTGCTGGTCGGCGTCGCGGGCGCCGCCGGGGCGATCGCGCTCGTCCGGTTCGCGGCGGGCGCCGCGGTGTTCGTCGTCGGCGGGCTCGCCGGCGGCGCCGCCGTGCTCGGGCTGCTGGCCGCGCTGCCCTCCGGCGGCGGGCTGTCCCGCACGCTCACCCTCGTCGTGGTCGCGGCGGCAGCGCTGGTCGCCGGGCTCGCGATGGCCCGGGCCCGGGGCGTCGTGCTGCGGATCGCTACCGCGCTCGGCGGCGCCGCGCTGATCGTGCGCGGCGCGATCTCGGCCGGGCCGGCGTTCCTGGCCGGCCTGCAGGCACCGGCGACGCCGCTGGAGAGCATCGCCGCGGTCGTCGTGCTGGCCGTGCTCGCCTGGACCGGCTACCGGGTGCAGGTCGCGCTGGACCGGCGCCGCACGACCGCCTGACCGGCCGCGTCCGGAACATCGCGGCCACCGCGGTGGTTGTCGGGGGCATGTCGGAGAACCAGGACCCGGTCGTCGCGAACGAACCGGAGCAGCACCGCTACGTGATCACCGTGGACGGCGTCCGGGCCGGGTTCGCGGCCTACGTCGAGGACGGCGGCCGGCGGATCTTCCACCACACCGAGATCGACGACGCCTTCGGCGGGCGCGGCCTCGCCGGGACGCTGGTCCGCGCGGCGCTCACCGACACCCGCGCGGCCGGGAAGCGGATCGTCCCGATGTGCCCCTACGTGCGGCGCTGGGTGGGCTCGCACGACGGGTTCGCCGACGTCCTCGACCCGGTCACCCCCGCCGCGATCCAGACGGTCGAGCAGGCCCTGCGATGAGCGGCCGGGTGCTGGTCGACAAGCAGACCCCCGAGGTGTTCAGCGCGATGAAGCAGGTCTCGCGCACCGTCCGGGAGGCGGCCGACGCCGCCGGGATCGGCCGGGCGCTGCTGGAGCTGCTCAACGTCCGGGTCTCCCAGATCAACGGCTGCGAGTTCTGCCTGGACGTGCACTGGCGGGCCGCGGTGGCGGCCGGGGTCACCCCGCAGCGGATCGCGCTGCTGCCGGCCTGGCGGGACAGCCGGCTCTTCGACGACCGCGAGCGCGCCGCGCTGGAGATCGCCGAGGCGGTCACCCTGACCGCCGGCTCGCACCTGGACGAGGAGGCGTACGCCAAGGCCAGGGCCGGGCTCGACGACGACGAGACCTCGGTGCTGATCTGGGCCGCGATCACGATCAACGCGTTCAACCGGGTCTCGGTACTGTCCCGCCATCCGGTACCCGAGCGCCCCGCGGGAGCACAGCGATGAGCAACGTCGAGGCCGCACCGCAGGAGCTCGTCTGCGACGGCGGCTCCGCCCGGGCCGAGCTGGTGACGCCGCGGGAGGTGCCGCTCGGCGGGCCGCGGGCGATGACCGTGCGCCGCACCCTCCCGCGCCGGGCCCGGTCGCTGATCGGCGCCTGGTGCTTCATCGACCACTACGGGCCCGATCCGGTGCCCTCGACCGGCGGGATGGCCGTGCCCGGGCACCCGCACACCGGGCTGCAGACGGTGTCCTGGCTGTTCGAGGGCGAGATCGAGCACCGCGACACCACCGGCGCGCACGCACTCGTGCGGCCCGGCGAGCTGAACCTGATGACGGCCGGATCGGGCATCGCGCACTCCGAGTACTCCACCCCGGACACCCGGACGCTGCACGGGGTGCAGCTCTGGCTGGCCCTCCCGGTCGCGCACCGGGAGACCGCCCCGGGGTTCCGGCACCACGTCCCGCCGCAGTTCGCCCACGGCGACGCCACGCTGCGGGTGCTGCTGGGCTCGCTGGCCGGGCGGACCTCACCGGTGGAGACGTTCTCCCCGCTGCTCGGCGCCGAGGTGGTGCTCCCGGCGGACGGGCGGCTGTCGGTCCCGGTGACGCCGTCGTTCGAGCACGGGGTGCTCGTCGACACCGGCTCGGCGGACGTGTGCGGCACCGCCGCCGCGCCGGGCGAGCTGGTCTACCTGCCGCCGGGGGCGTCCGGCATCGACATCCGGGCCACCGGCGGAGCGGGCACCCGGGTGCTGCTACTCGGCGGCGAGCCGCTCGGCGAGCAGATCGTCATGTGGTGGAACTTCATCGGGTCCTCGCACGACGAGATCGCCGCCTTCCGCGAGCAGTGGCAGCGGGAGCGCAGCAGCGGCGGATCCGCGGCCGGCCGGTTCGGCGCGTTCCCGGACGCCTGGGACTCGACGCTGCCCGCCCCCGAGCTGCCGAACGCCCGGCTCACCCCGCGGGAGTGACCCGGGCCGGTTCCCGGTCCGCCAGCTCGACCAGCATGTCGGCGACCCGGTGCAGGCCGTGCGCGAGCTCCGCCGGATCCGGCAGGTCCGGCGCGGCCGCCGTCGCCGCCATGGTCGGCAGCATCGCGGCCAGCAGCCCGTCGGTCACCTCGTGCCCGGCGGCGGTCAGCTCGACCAGCACGACCCGCCGGTTCTCCGGCGGGCGCACCCGCGCGACGAACCCGCGCCGCTCCAGCCGGTCGACCAGCGCCGTCACGCTGCCCTGGCTGAGCCCGGTGCGCTCGGCCACCTCACCGGCCCGGACCGCCCCGGTCACCGCGAGGTGCGCGAGCGTGACCACCTCGGGGACGCCGAGCCCGAGGCGGGTCCCGACGGCCAGCCGGTAGCGGTCGATGCCGTGCGCGAACGCGTGCACGCCCGCGAGCACGGCGCGGGCCTGTTCGGACGCCTCCGGCATCGTCGCGGAACCTTCCGTTGTCGATGTTTCGACCGGCGAACACTTTGACTGCCAAAGGGTGCATCTGTCATCGTGGTACAGATCACATCAGTGGTCACTCACCGTCGACGACGCCGGTGTCTCGCTCCCGCCCCCCACCCTGCCGGAGGTTCCGATGACGGCTGATCCGCTGTACCCCGGGTCCGACGACGCCGAACACCTCCGGTACGCGCTGCGGCACGTGCTCGCCGGGCTGGCCCTGCCGGCCCCGCGCTGGCAGATCCTCACCCACGCGACCGACTGGGGCGCCCCGGCCGGCCTGCGGCTGCGGCTCGCCGCGCTGCCGGAGGGCACCTACCGCAGCTACGAGGCGATCGTCGCGGCGGCGCTGGGCCGCTGACACCGGCCAGGGGCCGGGGCTGCTCAACCGTGCTCTGCCCGCACGACCGCGACCACCCGGCGCAGCTGCTCGAGCAGCAGCTCCGGATCGCGGCCGTCCGGCTCGACGCTGCCCTCGACCCGGCCGATGTCGCCGCTCAGGTCGACGTGCAGCTCGCGCAGCTCGTAGCGGCGGGAGCGCAGGGTCACCAGCACCTTGGTCAGCCCGTCACCGCCGCCCGCGACGAGCAGGCTGAACGAGTGGGCGGCCCGGCCGTCGGTGACGGACGGGGCGACGGGCGGACTGACGGACGGGGCGCTGTCGACGGAACTGGGGCTGGGCATCGCGGTCATCACGGATCTCCCGGTCGGCGGGTACGGAGGATCCGGCCAGGTCCGGTGGCGGCACAGCGGCACGGAGGCACGCGCGCCGGCGACCTGGGTTCAGCCGGCGCGCCGGATAATGATCAGTCCGCGCACGCCGGTCAGGGTAGCAGCCGCTCAGACCTGGCAGCTGCCGTCGGTGCAGGCCCCGCCGTCGCCGCCGACCGGGGTGAGCGGGTGCGCGTCGGCCCATGCCTGGTCCAGGGCCTGCCGGAACGCCTCCGCCGGCTGCGCGCCGGAGATGCCGTACTTGTCGTCGATCACGAAGAACGGGACGCCGGAGATGCCGTAGCGGCGGGCCAGGTCCTGGTCGCCGCGCACGGCGTCGAGATGGCGGTCCGAGTCGAGCACCGCACGGGCCTCGACCTCGGGCACGCCGGCCGAGGCGGCCAGCCGGACCAGGGTGTCCGGGTCGCCGATCGGCTCCCCCTCGGTGAACGACGCGCGCAGCAGCCGGTCCTTCAGCGCACCCTGCAGCGCCGCCCCGCCCAGCTCCCACGCCAGGTGCAGCAGCCGGTGCGCGTCGACGGTGTTGCCGTGCCGGGCGATGTCGAACCGGAACTCCAGTCCGTCCGCCGCCGCGGTCGCGGTCACCGAGTCCTGCATCTCGCGGGCCTGCTCGACGCTCACGCCCAGCTTGGCGGCCAGCGGGCCGGGGCCGCCGTCGCGCTCGCGGGGCGCCTGCGGGTCGAGCTCGAAGCTGCGCCAGCGGATCTCGACGTCGTCGCGGTGCGCGAAGCCGGCCAGCGCCGTCTCGAACCGCCGCTTGCCGATCGCGCACCACGGGCACACCACGTCGGACCAGATCTCCACCTTCACGCACGGGTGAACGCCGCCGGTGTGACCGGCCATTCCCGGCCGGGGCTCAGCGGGTGCGCCGGTCCTGCAGCCGCTGCAGCTTGCCGACCGACCGCTCCAGGGTGTCCGGGTCGACCACCTCGCAGGCGACGGTCACGCCGACGGTCTCCTTGACCGTCCGGACCAGCTCCCCGGCCGCGCTCCCGCGGCGGCCGGCCGGCGCGTCGTGCCGGGCCTCGACCCGGACGGTGAGCGCGTCCATCCGGCCCTCGGTGGTGAGCACCAGCTGGAAGTGCGGAGCCAGGCCGGGCGTGCGCAGCACGATCTCCTCGATCTGGGTCGGGAAGACGTTCACCCCGCGCAGGATGATCATGTCGTCGGACCGGCCGGTGATCTTGGCCATCCGGCGCATCGCGGGCCGCGCGGTGCCCGGCAGCAGCGTCGTCAGGTCCCGGGTGCGGTACCGGATTATCGGCAGCCCCTCCTTGGTCAGCGAGGTGAACAGCAGCTCACCCTCCTCGCCATCGGGCAGCGGCGCGGGCGGGCGGCCGGGATCGCCGAGCGGATCGACGACCTCGGGCAGGAAGTGGTCCTCCCAGATGTGCAGCCCGTCCTTGGTCTCGACGCACTCCTGGGACACGCCGGGGCCCATCACCTCGGACAGGCCGTAGATGTCGACGGCGTGCATGTCGGTGCGGTCCTCGATCTCGACCCGCATCCGCTCGGTCCACGGCTCGGCGCCGAAGATGCCGACCTGCAGCGAGGTGGACGCGGGATCGACGCCCTGGCGGGCGAACTCGTCGAGCAGGGTGAGCATGTAGGACGGCGTCAGCATGATGACGTCGGGCTCGAAGTCGCCGATCAGCTGCACCTGGCGCGGCGTCATCCCGCCGGACACCGGGATCGCGGTCGCGCCGAGCTTCTCGATGCCGTAGTGCGCGCCGAGCCCGCCGGTGAACAGGCCGTAGCCGTAGGCGTTGTGCACCCGGTGCCCCGGGCGCCCGCCGGCGGCCCGGATCGAGCGGGCCATCAGGGTCGCCCAGGTGTCGATGTCGGTGGCGGTGTAGCCGACCACGGTCGGCCGGCCGGTGGTGCCCGACGACGCGTGGATCCGGGCGATCCGCTCGCGCGGCACCGCGAACATGCCGAACGGGTAGGTCTCGCGCAGGTCGGCCTTGCTGGTGGTCGGGAACCGGGCGAGATCGGACAGCTCGCGGCAGTCGTCGGGGTGCACGTCGTGCGCCTCGAACGCCGCCCGGTAGTGCGGCACGTTGTCGTAGGCGTGCCGCAGCGTCCACTGCAGCCGGCGCAGCTGCAGGGCGCGCAGCTCGTCGACCGAGATGCGCTCCTCGGGATCGAGCAGGTCCGGTGGCGGGGCGTCGCCGAGGCGGCGGGCGGTGGTGGTCATGCGTCCTTCTTCGCGACGAGGGTGAGCACGTCGTAGCGGGCGACGGACTCGCCGTCCTGACGGGTCACGTCGGCGTCCCAGCGGACCTCGCCGTAGCCGGCGGAGTCGCGCGGGGTGAGCTGCTTGCAGGTGAGCGTCACGGTCAGCTCGTCGTCGAACCGGACGGGGGTGAGGAACCGCAGCCCGTCGACGCCGAAGTTCGCCAGCACCGGCCCCGGATCGGGATCGACGAACAGTCCGGCGGCCAGCGAGACGACCAGGTAGCCGTGCGCCACCCGCTGCCCGAACAGCGGGTTCGCGGCGGCGGCCGCCTCGTCCATGTGCGCGTAGAAGGTGTCGCCGGTGAACTCGGCGAAGTGCTCGACGTCGGCCCGGGTGACCCGGCGCGGCCCGGCGACCAGGCAGTCCCCGGGACGGAGCTCCTCGAGGTGCTTGCGGAACGGGTGCACGCCGTCGTCGTGCCGCTGCGCGCCGGTCACCCAGCGGCCGGTGATCGCCGCGAGCGAGTCCGGATCGGCCTGGACCGCGGTGCGCTGCATGTGGTGCAGCACCCCGCGGACGCCACCCATCTCCTCGCCGCCACCGGCCCTGCCGGGCCCGCCGTGCACCAGCTGCGGCAGCGGCGAGCCGTGCCCGGTGGACTCCTGCGCGTCCCGGGCGTTGAGCACGTGCACCCGGCCGTGGAACGGGGCGATACCGAGCACCACCGCGCGGGCGAACGCCGGATCGGCGGACACCACCGACCCGGCCAGCGAGCCCTGCCCGCGCGCCGCGTACTCGACGAGCCGGTCCGTCGAGTCGTAGGGCAGCACCGTCGACACCGGGCCGAATGCCTCGATCTCGTGCGGCTCGGCCCGGTCCGGGTCGCCGACCAGCAGCATCGGCGAGACGAACGCGCCCCGGTCGGCGTCGGCGCCGGCCACCTCGACGTGGTCCGGATCGCCGGACACCAGCCGGCCGGCGTGGCGCAGCGCCTTCACGCTGCGGCGGACCTCCTCGCGCTGATCCAGGCTCGCCAGCGCGCCCATCCGGACGCCGTCGGTCCCGGGCGCGCCCACGACCACCGACGCCAGCCGTGCCGAGACGGCCTCGACGACGGCGTCGACGTGCTCGCGGGGTACGAACGCGCGCCGGATCGCGGTGCACTTCTGCCCGGCCTTGACCGTCATCTCGGTGGTCAACGCCCGCACGAACAGGTCGAACTCCTCGGTGCCGGGGCCGGCGTCCGGGCCGAGCGCGGCCAGGTTCAGCGAGTCGGCCTCGGCGGTGAAGCGGACGGCGTTGCGCACGATCACCGGATGGCTGCGCAGGGTCTGCGCGGTCGACGCGGACCCGGTGAACGACACCAGGTCCTGACCGGTGAGGTGGTCGAAGCCGTCGCCGAGCGAGCCGGCGACGAACTGCAGCGCGCCGTCGGGCAGCAGGCCGGAGTCCACGACCAGCTCGATCAGCCGCGCGGTCAGGAAGGCGGTCGGCGAGGCCGGCTTGACCAGCGTGGGCACGCCGGCCAGGAACGCCGGGGCCAGCTTCTCCAGCGGCCCCCACACCGGGAAGTTGAACGCGTTGACCTGCACCGCGACCCCGTGCAGCGGGGTGAGCAGGTGCTGGCCGAGGAACGTCCCGCCGCGGCCCAGCGGCTCGACCGGCCCCTCGACGTACACGGTGTCGTTGGGCAGCTCCCGCTTCGCCTTCGACGCGTAGGCCAGCAGCACGCCGATGCCGCCGTCGATGTCGAACTTCGAGTCCGCGAGCGTCGCGCCGGTGCGGGCGGAGACCGCGTACAGCTCGTCGCGGTGCTCGCGCAGGTGCCCGCCGAGCGCCTTGAGCAGCGCCGCCCGCTGGTGGAAGGTCAGCTGGCGCAGGGCGGGGCCACCGGTCCGGCGGCCGTACTCCAGCGCGCCGGCGAGATCGAGACCGTCGGCGGAGATCCGGGCGATCTCCTCGCCGGTCACCGCGTCGTGCAGCGGCCGGCCGTCGCCGGTCCCGGTCTGCCACGAACCCGAGAGGTGGCTGCGGAGCATGGTCATCGGCGACGCCTCCGGTGGTGTCCGTCCTGCGGCCGGTGCTGGACCGACCGTTCGTTCGGCACGGGACGCTAGCACTCCGGCAGCCGGTTGGGGAGACACAGGAGCGGGACCGACCGTTCGGTCGGCAGCTAGGGTGCTCGCATGGCCGACCCCGTGCAGCCCGCCGTCCTCGTCACCCGCGACGACACCGATCCCGCCGTCGCGGTGGTCACCCTGAACCGGCCGGCGAAGTACAACGCGCTCACCGTCGAGCTGAAGGAGGCGCTGCTCACCGCGCTCGCCGAGGTCACCGGCGACGACTCGGTGCGCGCCGTGGTGATCACCGGGACCGGGAAGGCGTTCTGCGTCGGGCAGGACCTCGGCGAGCACGCCACCGCGCTGGAGCGCGACCCGTCGACGTCGTTCGACACCGTGCGGGAGCACTACAACCCGCTGATCCTCGCCGTCACCGGGACCGCGAAGCCGGTGATCGCCGCGATCAACGGCGCCTGCGTCGGCGCCGGGCTCGGCCTGGCGCTGGCCGCCGACCTGCGGATCGCCGCCGAGGGACTGAGCTTCGCCACCGCCTTCACCGGAATCGGGCTGACCGCGGACTCCGGGCTCTCGGCGAGCCTGGCGCACGCCGTCGGCGTGTCCCGGGCCACCGAGCTGCTGCTGCTCGGCGAGAAGTTCACCGCCGAGGACGCCCGCAACTGGGGCCTGGTGCGCGACGTCGTGCCCGCCGAGGACGTGCTCCCCGCCGCGCTCGGGCTGGCCCGCCGGCTGGCCGCCGGACCCACCCGCGCCTACGCGGAGGTGAAGAGCGCGATCCGGTTCGGCGCCGTCAACGAGCTGCCCGCGGTGCTCGAACACGAGGCGGACGCGCAGGCCCGGCTCGCCGGCACCGCCGACCACCAGCGCGCGGTCGCGGACTTCCTGACGAAGAAGGCCCCCACCTTCGAGGGCCGATGAGCTCGGCGGTGCGGCGGGCCCGCCGGCCGAGCGGCGGGCGTGACCAGCTGCTGGAGACCGCGGTCGGCGAGTTCATCGCCCGCGGCTACGACGCCACCTCGATGGAGGACCTGTCCCGGGCCGCCGGGATCACCAAGTCGTCGTTCTACCACCACTTCACCGGCAAGGAGGCGCTGCTGCGGGCCGCGCTGGAACGCGCCGTGGACGGCCTGTTCGGGGTGCTGTCGCTGCCCGTCGCGCAGACCGGCGGCCCCGCCCAGCGGTTGCGCGCGATCGTCGCCGAGCAGGTCCGGGTGCTGATGCGCGAGCTGCCCTACGTGACGCTGCTGCTGCGGGTGCGGGGCAACACCGAGACCGAGCGGTGGGCGCTGGAACGGCGCCGCGCCTTCGACGCGGCGGTGACCCGGCTGGTCCGCGAGGCGGTCGAGGCCGGCGAGGTCCGCGCCGACGTCGATCCGGCGCTGGCCGCCCGGCTGCTGTCCGGCCTGGTCAACTCGATCGTCGAGTGGTATCGCCCGGGCCGCCCCGGCAGCTCCACCCTGCCCGACGACGTCGTGAACGCCGCCTTCACCGGGATCGTCCCGGCGCCGGCCGAGCGGGCGTGATCCGGCACCGCTCGGCGAGCAGCCTGCGGATCCCGCCGGCCACCAGCTCCGGGCGGCGGAGCACGTCCCGGGCGTCGGGCCGGTGGATCGACCAGCCCTGCTCGGTGAGGAACTGCTGGCGGCCCAGGTCCGCGCGGGCCCGGGACGGGTCGAGATGGTGCCGTCCGTCGTACTCGATGCCGAGCCGGACCGCCGGGTAGGCGAGATCGATCCGGTACCGGCCGACCGGGTGCTGCAGGACCGGGCGCGGCAGGCCGCCGTCGTGCAGGGCGAGCCGGACCCGGGTCTCCATCGGGGACTCCGCGAGCGGGCTCGCGAGCGCGACCAGCGCCGGGAGGCGCGCCGATCCGCGGGCACCCGGATGCCGGGCCGCGAGCTCCAGCACCGCCGCCGGTTCGAACCCGCCGATCCGGGACAGCGCGTCCAGGGCGATCACCGCCTCGGTCCGCCGCTCCCGACGGGCCAGGTCGAAACGCGGTCCGGGGTGCCGAGGTCACCCGGACCGCCCGGCCGGGCCGGTATGGCCGGCCGGCCCCGGGAGCCGGGACCGGGAAGCCCACCAGGATCTCGCCGGGCAGCACCGAGCCCCGGTGGACCACCCGCCCCGGGGTGCTGCGGCGGCTCCCCCCGGGCACGATCAGCTCGACCGGGACTCCGTACGGCGCGCAGCCGGCGCCCAGCATCTCGGCGGCCGACCAGCCGGCGAGCGCGACCTGACAGCGGCCGTTCCCGGCCCCGGCCAGCGCACCGGCCTCCAGCGCGACCGCCTCGCAGCGCACCAGGTAGGTCACCTCGACGTCCGACGCGAGATGGACGCCGTACGCCACCTGCCGGAACCCCGGACCGCGCAACCGGGCCCGGGTCACGATCCCGGCCCGGACCGCGTCCGCCCCCCGGAACGGCCTGTTCAGATCCACAGACCTTGGACGACGCCCGGGCCCGACCGGTTCCATCCGATATCGAGCGTTGCACGATGGCGGTCCCGGCAGCCATCTTGCAACGCTCGACCGCGGGCTTGTCACCGGCAGCCCCGTGGGACAGGGTGCGAGGTGTGGCGGAGCGGCGGCGGGCGGCGGCGTGGCAGGCCCGGGCGAACCAGGCCGGCGGGCGGACCACCCGGGCCCTGGACCAGGAGATCGCTGCGTTGCTGGCCGAGGACCCGGCCGGCCCGGACCCGGCGGACCCGGCACCGGGCGGTCCGGCGGACCCGGACCCGGGTGGACCGGAAGGCCCGGACCCGGCTGGACCGGGGGGCCTGGGTGGCCCGGGGCCGGGCGGTCCGGCGGGATCGGCCGGCCCGGAGGACCCGGACCCGGCCCGGTGACCCCACCGGGCCGGGCCGTCACACCGGCCCGCGGCCGCCCGGCCGGACCGACCGGCTCGGTCGTCGCCCGGGCGCTCGGCATTCTCGACGCGTTCGGCCCCGACCGGCCCGCACTGACCCTGAGCGAGCTGGCCCGGCACGCCGGTGTCCCGCTGTCCACCGCGCACCGGCTGGTCGGCGACCTCGGCGGCTGGGGCGCCCTGGAGCGGGACGAGACCGGCCGCTACCGGATCGGCCTGCGGATGTGGGAGCTCGGCGCGCTCGCCCCGAGGGGGCAGGCGCTGCGCGAGACGGCGCTGCCGTTCCTGGAGGACCTGTCCCACGTCACCCGGGAGAACGTGCAGCTGGCCGTCCGGGAGGGCACCGAGCTGGTGTTCGTCGAGCGGCTCGCCGGGTCCGGTGCGGTGCCGGTGCACACCCGGGTCGGCGGCCGGTTCGGGCTGACCGCGACCGGGGTCGGGCTGGTGCTGCTCGCGCACGCGCCGCCCGAGCTGCAGGAGGAGGTGCTCGCCGGGCACGTCGAGCGCTACACCCCGTTCACCGTGACCGATCCGGCCCGGCTGCGGCGGATGCTCGCCGACGTGCGGCGGGACGGCTTCTCGGTCAGCGACCGCCAGGTCACCGACGACGCGCTGTCCGTCGGCGCCCCCGTGCAGGACGCACAGGGCCGGGTGGTCGCCGCCGTCTCGCTGGTCGTCCGGCGCGGCAGCGCCGCCCCGCGGGCGCTCGCGCCGCTGGTGCGGACCACCGCCCGCGGGATCGGCCGGGCCCTCACCGACTGACCGACCTTCCATTTCCCGGAAGTGCGCTTCGCCGGGGCCGGGGACCGACCGCATCCTCGGTCCTGCCGAGCCGTCCCGGCACACGCGAAGGAGCGTCGTCGTGAGCACCATTCCCCGCGACCAGTGGTATGTCGCCGCCTACACCGCCGAGATCGGCCGCGAGCTGTTCTCCCGCACCATCGGCGGTGATCCGATCCTGTTCTGGCGCACCGAGGCCGGCGAGATCACCGCGCACGCCGACCGGTGCGTGCACCGCCGGTTCCCGCTGTCCCGGGCACCCAGCCGGCTGGTCGGTGACACCGTGGTCTGCGGCTACCACGGCTTCACCTACGGCGCCGACGGCCGCTGCGTCGCCGTCCCCGGCCAGACCCGGGTGCCGCGGACCGCGCGGCTGGCGCAGTACCCGGTCGTCGAGCAGGACTCGCTGGTGTGGGTCTGGATCGGTGACCCGGCGCTGGCCGATCCGGGCCGGATCCCGCGCGCGTCCTACCTGGACTCGCCGGGCTGGACGACGGTGTGCGGGATGGAACCGCTCGCCGCCCGCTACTCGCTGCTGGTGGACAACCTGCTCGACCTCTCGCACGAGACCTACCTGCACGGCGGGTACATCGGCACCCCCGAGGTCGCGGCGACACCGACCAGCACCGAGGTCGACGACGACGCCGGGATCGTCTACGTCTCCCGGCACATGGCCGACGCCGAGTGCCCGCCGTTCTACGAGCGGTCCACCGGACTGTCCGGCCGGATCTCGCGCTGGCAGGACATCGAGTACACCCCGCCGTGCCTGTACAAGCTGCACTCCCGGATCGCCCCGGTCGGCTCGGTCCCCGACCCGGACGGCAGCGACCCGGACGCCTTCCACGTCGAGGTCGTCTACGCGATCACCCCGGAGACCGAGCACTCGACGCACGACTTCTGGCTGGTCGCCCGGGACTTCGCGCTCGACGACGAGGAGGTGTCGGCGTTCCTGGCCGAGCAGAACCGCACCGTCGTGCTCCAGGACGTGGCCGCGCTCGACGTGCTGGAGCAGGTGATCGCCACCGAGCCGCCGGGCTACCAGGAGCTGTCGGTCAACATCGACACCGGTGGTCTGGCCGCGCGCCGGATGCTCGCCCGGATGGCCGGCGCGGTGCCCGCGGAGCGCGCGGTCCCGGCCCGATGAGCGGCCTCCCGCCGGTGCTGACCGGTGAGCGGGTGCACCGCATCCACTGGGTGCTCGGGACCGACCGGCTGCGCGCGGTCTGCCACTGCGGCGCCGAGCGCCTGTTCGACGATCCGGTGGAGCTGTGGGCGTGGCTGCTCGGCCATCCCGACGACCACCGGCCGACCGCGGGAGCGGCCGACCGCTCCCCCGCACTCGCCGGGAGCCCGACATGACCGATCTGGACCTGGTGGTGGCGGACAAGCAGGTCGTCGCCGACGGCGTCGCACTGCTCACCCTGCGCCGCGCCGACGGCGGCGAGCTGCCGGCCTGGGAGCCGGGCGCGCACGTCGACCTGGTGGTGGGCGCGGACCTGGTCCGGCAGTACTCGCTGTGCGGGGACCCGGCCGACCGCACCGGCTGGCAGGTCGCGGTGCTGCGTGAGCAGAGCGGACGCGGCGGATCGGCGCACGTGCACGACGTGCTCGCGGTCGGCGACACGGTCACCGCGCGCGGGCCGCGCAACCGGTTCCCGCTGGTCCCGGCGGCGTCCTACGTGTTCGTCGCCGGCGGCATCGGGATCACCCCGATCGTGCCGATGGTCGCCGCCGCGGCGGCGGCCGGTGCGGACTGGCGGCTCGTCTACGGCGGCCGGACCCGCGCGTCGATGGCGTTCACCGAGCTCGCCGAGCGGCACCCGGACCGGGTGGAGATCCGGCCGCAGGACGAGACCGGGCTGCTCGACCTGGCCGGGATCCTCGACGCGGCGCCGGACCGGCCGGTGTACTGCTGCGGGCCGGAGGGGCTGCTCGGCGCCGTCGAGCAGGAGTGCGCGCAGCGCGGTGCCGTGGTGCACGTGGAGCGGTTCGCGCCGAAGGACGGCGTGCTGGACGGCCCGCAGGAGGCGTTCGAGGTGGAACTCGCCGGGACCGGCGAGGTGTTCGCGGTCCCGGCCGGCCGGTCGGTGCTCGACGTGCTGGAGGACGCCGGCGTCGAGGTGCTGTCGTCCTGCCAGGAGGGGACCTGCGGGACCTGCGAGACCGGCGTCCTGGCCGGGGTGCCGGACCACCGGGACTCGCTGCTCGACGACGACGAGCGGGCCGCGAACGACGCCATGATGATCTGCGTGTCGCGGTCCCGGTCGGCGCGCCTGGTGCTGGACCTCTGAACCGGCCGCCGCGGGCTCAGTCCAGGCCGAACTCGCGGATCTTGCGGTAGAGGGTGGTCCGGCCGATCCCGAGCGCCTGCGCGGCGCGGCTGCGGTTGCCGCCGGCGGCGCGCAGCGCGTCGGCGATCGCGTCCCGCTCGGCGGCGGCGAGCAGCCCGGCGGGCGACCGGGACCCGCGCAGCTCGGCGGGCAGGTCGGCGGGCCCGATCGAGCCGCCGCGGGCCCGGCGGGCGAGCGCGACGACGGTGCCGGCGAGCTCGGCGACGTCGCCGGGCCAGTGCCGGGCGATGAGCATCTCCCAGGCGGCCGGCGTGAAGGTGGTCGCGGCCGCGGGGCCGTCGAGCCCGGCGAGCACCTCCCGGACCAGTGCCGGGACGTGCTCGCGGCAGCGGGCCAGCACCGGCAGCGGCACCGTCGTCGCGACCTGCCCGACCAGCCCGGTGACCCGGTCCGGGGCGGCCGCCGGGTCGAGGGTGAGCACCAGCGGCCCGGGCGTCTCGGCGAGCCGGCGCACCTGCCACAGCGCCGGGTCCGGCAGCCGTTGCACCCGTCGGAGCAGCACCCCCCGGCCGCTGCGCAGCGCGGCGTGCGCGCCGTCCCAGTTCGGCGGGCCGTGATCGGCGTCGAGCACCACCGGGTCGCCGGCGCCGAGCCGGTCGAGCACCCGCCGGGCGGTGTGCGCCTTCCCGCTGCCGGGGCCGCCGGCGATCGCGACCCGTTCGCCGAGGCCGAGCGCGGTGACCAGCGCGCGATCGACGTCCGGCGCGACGTGCAGCGGACGGCCCGCCGGCGCGGGCCCGGCCGGGACGGCCCGGCGCCGCCGCGCGGGAAGCAACCGCACGCAGTAGGCGGTGTGCGCGCCGTCCCCGATCCGTTCGACGACGGCGTCGTGCGGGCCGTCCACCAGCGGCACCCGCAGCCGCCGGATCCCGGGCCCGCCGTGTTCGAGCAGGAACTGCCAGAGCACGGCGTGCAGCTCCGGGCCGGTGTGGGCGAGTCCGGCACCGTTCGCGAGCACCGTGTCCTGGTCGATGACCAGCGCGCCGGCCCCGGTCCGGTCCACCCGCAGGTAGGCGTCGACGAGCAGGCGGCGCCGCTCGCCGCCCTCCTCGGCGACCCGCGTCTCGATCTGCCGCCCGATGTCGCCGGCCAGCACCGCCATCAGCGGGTGCACATCGCGGGCCGAGCAGGCCAGCGCGAAGGAGCCGAGCATCCGGCCGGTCCCGGGTTCGACGATCGGGGTCCCGGCGCAGGTCAGGTTCTCCAGCAGCGGGTTGTAGTGCTCGGGCCCACGGACCAGCATCGGGCGGCGCTCGACGAGGACGGTGCCCAGGCCGTTGGTGCCGATCGACCGCTCGGAGAAGTCGAAGCCCTCGGCGGCGTTCGCCCGGTCCATCAGCGACCGCTGGCGGCGGACGTCGGCGTGCCGCACCACGATCCGGCCGGCCGGGTCGGCGAGCACCATCGCCACCGGCACGTCGGCCAGGCTGTCGCGCAGCCGGGCCAGCACCGGCTCGGCGGCCCGGCACAGGATCGGCGCGAGATCGGCCGGCTCCCGGTAGCGGGTGACGTCCGGGGCGACCGGCACCGCCTCGCCGACGCAGCGCCGCCAGCTCCGCTCGATCAGCTGCGGCACGCCGCTGTCCCCGGGCGGCAGCACCAGCAGCCCGCCGTCGACGAGCGCCTCCCGGGTCCGCCGGGTGCGTTCGCGGTCCGCCGTGGTCATCGACGGTTCCCCGCAGGTGTCCTGTCGAAGCATCGTCGCTCCGTCGTCCGTGCCCGTCGGGGCTGTCCGGCCGTGATGTCGGGTCGTGCTCCACGGTGCCGCACCGGCACCGTGGCTGGGAAGGGGCCGGCCGGCCCGGTCGGTCCTTGCACTGTCAGCCCTGTCAGCCCTGTCAGCCCCCGGCCGGCCGGCCCTCTGTCAGCCCGCGGTCAGGGCGAGACCCGGGTAGCCCCGGGCCCGCTCCCCCGCCAGCTCGCCGCGGTAGGCGCCGATGCCCGCCATGTAGAACATCACCGCCTGCCGCTTCCCCGGGATGTTCGCGCCGAAGATCCACGAGTCGGCCTTCGGGAACAGCGTCGCGTCGGCGATCTCCCGGCAGGTCCGGTTCCAGCGCTGCTCGGCCTCGGCGGTCGCCTCGATGATCGGCGTGCCGCGCCCGCGGGCCTCCTCGATCAGCGCGGCGATCCACTCCACCTGGGACTCGATGCTCGGCGGCAGGTTGGTGAAGGGCCCGTTCGGGCCGAGGATCATGAACATGTTCGGGAACCCGGCGGTGGTCACGCCGAGGTAGCTGCCCGGTGCCTCGGCCCAGTGCTCGGCGATGGTCCGCCCGCCGCGGCCCCGGATGTCCATCCGGACGTAGTTGCCGTCGACGGCGTCGAACCCGGTCGCCAGCACGAGCACGTCCAGCTCGTGGAAGGTGCCGTCGGCCAGCCGCACGCCGGTCGGCTCGACCGCCGCGACCGGGTTCTCGGCGACGCTGACCAGCGTCACGTCGTCCCGGTTGAACGTCTCGTAGTAGCCGTTGTTGCACAGCGGGCGCCGCGCGTAGAGGTCGGTCGGGGTCAGCAGCCGGGCCGTCTCCGGGTCCCGGACGATCTCGGCGATCTTGCGCCGGATGAACCGGGCCGCCTCCTCGTTCGCCTGCGCATCGGTAGCGATGTCGCAGAAGGTACCGAACATGAAGCGGAATCCGTTGCCGATGTCCCAGTTCTCCTGGAACACCCGCTCCCGCTCGGCGCCGGAGACGCTCATCGCCGGGACGGTGCTCTCCTCGAACCCGAACGCGACGACGGAGCTGCGGACCTGCTCCCAGATCTCGTCGTAGCGGGACCGGACGTCGGCCAGGTACCGCTCGTCGACCGGGCCGTTGCCGGAGGGCACGCTGTACTGCGGGGTGCGCTGGAACACGGTCAGGTGCCGGGTGCGCGGTGCGGCGGCGCAGATGAACTGGGTCCCGGTGGAGCCGGTGCCGAGCACACCGACCCGGCGGTCGTCGATCCGCAGGTCCGCCGGCCAGGCCCCGGTGTGCGCCACCACGCCCTCGAACGAGTCGAGCCCGGGCAGGTCCGGGACGTTGATCCGGGACAGCAGGCCGAGCGCGGTGACCACGTAGCGGGCCACGATCCGCTCGCCACCGTCGGTGAGCAGCGTCCACCGCCCGCTCGCCTCGTCGAACCGCATCGACTCGATCCCGGTCTCCAGCCGGATGTCCCGGGCCAGGTCGTGCCGGTCGACGACGGCCTGCAGGTAGCGCAGGATGTCGGGCTGGTCGAGGTAGCGGCTGGTGAAGTCCCACTCCTGCAGCAGCTGCTCGTCGAACGAGTAGCGGTAGACGTAGCTCTCGGTGTCCGACATCGCGCCGGGGTAGCGGTTCCAGTACCAGGTCCCGCCGACGCCGCCGGCCCGGTCCACGCAGAGCACGGACAGCCCGAGATCGTCGCGGAGCTTCTTGAGCATGTACAGGCCGCCGAACCCGGCACCGATCACCACCGCGTCGAGCTCCGCGCTCATGCCGCCACCCCGGCGCGCCGCGACCGGTACCACTCGGCGATCGCCGCGATCTCGGCGTCGGCCTCCCCGCCGCGGCCGGCCGCGAACGGGAAGACGTGCTGCAGGCCGTCGACGACCGACAGCGTGGCGTCCACCCCGGCGAGCCGGGCCCGCTCGGTGAAGCGGATCGCGTCATCCAGGAGCACCTCGGCGCCGCCGGCGTCCACGAACACCGGTGGGAACCCGGTCAGGTCGGCGTGCAGCGGGTTCGCCAGCGGGGTGGCCGGGTGCACGGCCGGGCCGTCGCCGGTGTCGCCCAGCACCCCGGCGATCATCCCGGCCAGCAGCGGCACCGTGACCAGCGCGTCGGTGTCCGCGTTCGACTCCAGCGTCTTGCCGGTGTTCGCCATGTCCAGCCACGGCGAGAACGCCACCACCGCCCCGGGCAGCGGCCGGCCGCGCTCGCGCAGCGCGAGCGGGATCGCGATGGCCAGGTTGCCGCCCGCGGAGTCGCCCGCGGTGACGACGTCGGCGGCGGCGATCCCCCGCTCCAGCAACCCGTCGAAGGCAGCGACCCCGTCGTCGACCTGCGCGGGGTGCGGATGCTCCGGCGCGCGGCGGTAGTCGAGCACGAACGCGGTCGCGCCGAGCGCCTTCGCGAGGTGCCCGGCGAGCTTGCGGTGGCTCGCGGCGGACCCGACGGCGAACCCGCCGCCGTGGGTGAACAGCACGACCCGGCCGCGGTCGGCGCCCACCGGCAGCGCCCAGAGCCCGGGCACCCCGCCGACGACGTCGTCGGCGTAGGTCACGTCGGTGGGCTCGGCGGTGGCCTGGTGCCACTCGTCGAACAGGCTGCGCAGCAACCGGATGTCGAGATCCGGCCGGCCCGCCATCACGGCGGACCAGTCGGCGTACAGGTTCCGCAGGGCCTCGGCCCCGGGGGACGGCGCGTCGCTCATGCGGCACTCCTTCGTCTGGGTCGGCGTTCTCTGATCGGCATGACATCCAGACTGTGACCGGTATCGCAGCGCCCGAGGTGTTCCGATCCGGTACACGGGGCGCACGTAGGGTCGGCCGTGTGTTCGTGAAGGTGTGCGGCCTGCGCAGCGTCGACGACGTCCGGGCGGCCGGGGCGGCCGGGGCCGACGCGGTCGGGTTCGTGCTGCACCCGGCCAGCCCCCGGTACGTCGATCCGGAGCTCGCCCGCGAGCTGGTGACGCACGTCCCGGAGCAGGTGCTGTCGGTGGTCGTCGTCGCCGAGCACGCCGCCGACGACGCCGCGCGGATCACCCGGGAGATCGGCGCCGACGTGCTGCAGCTGCACGGCGGCTACACCGCCGAGGACTTCGCGCGGGTGGCCGACCGGGGCGTCCGCTCGTGGCGGGCCACCTCGCTCGCCGACGATCCGGCGCCGCGGGTGGGCCGGTTCGGCGAGGAGGCGCTGCTGCTCGACTCGCCGCGCGCCGGGTCCGGCGAGACCTGGGACGTCGAGGCCCTCGATCCGCCGCCGGCCGGGCACTGGCTGCTGGCCGGGGGCCTGGACCCGGACAACGTCGCCGGCGCGATCCGCCGCATCCGCCCCTGGGGGGTGGACGTCTCCAGCGGCGTGGAGCGCACCCGCGGCGTCAAGGACCACACCAGGATCGCCGAGTTCGTCGCGGCAGCCCGCTCGGTGCACACCCGATGACCGCGCGACACACCTGCTGCAGCGGGTGCGCAGGGCCGCGAAGGGGTGTGCGGCGGGGGCCGAGAGGATTGGGCGCGTGAGTCTTCCGTTGGACGGGATCGTCGTCGTCTCGTGCGAGCAGGCCGTGGCGGCGCCGCTGGCGACCCGGCAGCTCGCCGACCTGGGCGCCCGGGTGATCAAGATCGAGCGCCCGGGGAGCGGTGACTTCGCCCGCGGCTACGACGAGACGGTGCAGGGTATGTCCAGCCACTTCGTGTGGCTGAACCGGTCCAAGGAGTCGGTCGCGCTGGACCTGAAGGACCCGGCCGACCAGGCGACGATGCTGCGCCTGCTGAGGCGGGCGGACGTGTTCGTGCAGAACTTCGCGCCGGGCGCCGCGGAGCGGCTCGGGCTCGGCGCGCCCGCGCTGCGCGAGCGGTTCGGCCGGCTGGTGACCTGCTCGATCTCCGGTTACGGCTCGTCCGGGCCGTACCGCGACGCGAAGGCCTACGACCTGCTCATCCAGTCCGAGGCCGGGCTGGTGTCGATCACCGGGTCACCGGACGCGCCGGCCAAGAGCGGGATCCCGGCAGCCGACATCGGCGCCGGGATGTACGCGTTCTCGGGGATCCTGGCCGCGCTCTACGAGCGGGAACGGACCGGCGAGGGAGCCGACCTGGAGGTGAGCCTGTTCGACTCGCTCGTCGAGTGGATGGGCTATCCGTTCTACTACGCCGGCTACGGCGGCACCCCGCCGCAGCGCACCGGGACCAGCCACGCCGCGATCGCCCCGTACGGCACGTTCAGCGCGGGCGACGGGACCGATGTCGTGCTGTCGATCCAGAACGAGCGGGAGTGGACGACGTTCTGCGAGGTCGTGCTGGGCCGCCCGGAGGTCGCGACCGATCCGCGGTTCGCCGGCGGCGGGCGCCGGGTGGCGCACCGCGACGAGCTGCACGCCGAGATCGCCGCCGTGTTCGGCGGGCTGACCGGCGAGGAGCTGCTCCGGCGGCTGGCCGCGGCCCGGATCGCGCACGCCCGTCAGCGGGAGCTGCGCGAGGTGCTGGAGCACCCGCAGCTCACCGCGCGGGACCGGTGGACCGAGATCGGCAGCCCGGTGGGGCCGCTGCGTGCCACGCTCCCTCCGATCGGCATCGCCGGACGGACGCCCAGGATGGGCCCCGTCCCCGCGGTGGGTGAGCACACCCGGGCCGTCCTCGACTGGCTCGCCGAGGACACCCGGATGTAGGCGGCCCCACCGGCTGCGGCGTCTGAACCGGTAGGGCCTGCACCGGTCGGCGCGCCCGGGCCCGTCGACCGGTATGACGGGTGGTTACCCGCCTCGACGGTTCCCACACACAACGCCTCCCCGGTTCGACACTGATACCCCCCAGGGGTATGCTCGTGGTGCGGACGGAGGAGGTACGCGATGCACGGTTACACCGACAACAAGGACGCGCACATCAAGCGCATGCGCCGGATCGAGGGCCAGGTCCGGGGGATCAGCAAGATGATCGAGTCGGACAAGTACTGCATCGACGTCCTGACCCAGGTCTCGGCCGTCAACAAGGCCCTGGAGGCCGTGGCGCTCGGCCTGCTCGACGAGCACCTCAAGCACTGCGTCGCCGACGCCGTCGCCGAGGGCGGCGAGCTCGCCGACGAGAAGATCGAGGAGGCCAGCGCCGCCATCGCGCGCCTGGTCCGCTCCTGAACACCCCGCTCCCCGCGGGCACGTACGAGGAGGAAACGCCCATGAGCACCGCCACCTACACCGTCACCGGCATGACCTGCCAGCACTGCGTCAGCTCGGTCACCGAGGAGATCGAGGAGATCTCCGGCGTGACCGGCGTCGCCGTCGACCTGCCCACCGGCGCCGTCACCGTCACCGGCGAGGGCGAGATCCCGGCCGAGGCGGTCCGCGAGGCCGTCCGCGAGGCGGGCTACGAGGTCACCGCCGGGGCCTGAGCCGAGCCCCGTCCACCACCCGGTGCGGGTCACGGCACGGCGCCGTCCACCCGCATCGGGTCCTACCGAGGGACCGAACGATGCACACAGCCGTTCGGCTGACCGTCTACGGGGCGGCAGTCGTCCTGCTCGCCGTCGGCGCCTACGCCGCGGGCACCTCCGCCGGTGCGTCCACCGACCACCTGCGGGCGCCCGCCGCGCACGCCCCCGCTCCGGACACCGCGGCGGGCCCGCAGCAGCCCGGCGGGCTGGCGAGCACCGCGGGCGGCTTCACCCTGGAGCCGCTGAGGCCGGTGCTGCCGGCCGGCACCGGGGCCGAGATCGCGTTCCGGATCACCGGGGCCGACGGCGCCGCCGTCACCGACTTCGACGTCACGCACGAGAAGCGGATGCACCTGGTGCTGCTGCGCCGCGACACCGCGGGCTTCCAGCACCTGCACCCCACGATGTCCGGCGACGGCACCTGGCGGGTGCCCGCAACGCTCGACGGCGGCGGAACCTACCGGGCCTTCGCCGACTTCGTCCCGGCCGGCGGCGCACCGACGACGCTCGGCGTCGACCTGTCCGCGCCGGGCCCGTTCGAGCCGGTCACCCCGCAGCCGAGCCGGGTCGCCGAGCTGCCCGGCGGCTACCAGGTCCGGCTCGACGGCGAGCTCGCGCCGGGCGCCACCGCGCCCCTCACGCTGACCGTCACCCGGGGCGGGCGGCCGGTCACCGACCTGCAGCCGCACCTGGGCGCCGCCGGGCACCTGGTCGTGCTGCGCGGCGGGGACCTCGGCTACCTGCACGTCCATCCCGAGGACACGCCCGGCACCGGCCCGGAGATCACCTTCCACGCCGAGGTCCCGTCGGCGGGCACCTACCGGCTGTTCCTCGACTTCCGGCACGACGACGCGGTGCACACCGCCGAGTTCACCGTCCCGGCCGGCGGGGCGCCCGCCCCCGCCGGCGACGGGCACGCACACGACGAGGGAGGCCACCGATGACCGCGGCTATGAGCACGGCGATGACCACGGCACTGCCGCCGACCGACACTCCGGTCCACGAGATCGAGCTGTCCATCGGCGGCATGACCTGCGCCTCCTGCGCGAACCGGATCGAGCGCAAGCTCAACAAGCTCGACGGCGTGACCGCCACGGTCAACTACGCCACCGAGAAGGCCAAGGTCACCGCACCGGACGGGATCGCCACCGAGCGGCTCGTCTCGACCGTGCAGGCCGCCGGGTACAGCGCGACCCCGGTCCGCGCGCCGCAGGACGATCCCGACCGCCCCGGCGGTGACGGGGACCCAGGCGACGGTGACGGGGACACGGCGGCGCTGCGCGAGCTGCGGCACCGGCTCGTGGTGTCCGCGCTGCTCTCGCTGCCGGTCGTGGTGCTGGCGATGGCGCCGCCGCTGCAGTTCGTGAACTGGCAGTGGCTGTCGCTGGTGCTGGCCGCGCCGGTGTGGGCGTGGGCAGGGGCGCCGTTCCACCGGGCCGCCTGGACGAACCTGCGGCACGGCGCGGCCACCATGGACACCCTGGTGTCGCTGGGCACGACGGCCGCGATGGCCTGGTCGGTCTACGCGCTGTTCCTCGGCACCGCCGGGATCCCCGGGATGGTGCACCCGTTCGAGCTGTCGATCTCCCCCTCCGACGGCGCCGGGAACATCTACCTGGAGGTCGTCGCCGGGGTCACCACGTTCCTGCTGGCCGGACGCTGGTTCGAGATGCGGTCCAAGCGCCGGGCCGGTGCCGCACTGCGGGCGCTGCTGCATCTCGGCGCGAAGGACGTGCTGGTGCTCCGGGACGGCGCCGAGGTGCAGATCCCGGTCTCCCGGCTCGCCGTCGGCGACCGGTTCGTGGTCAAGCCGGGCGAGAAGATCGCCACCGACGGCCGGGTCGTCGAGGGTCGCTCCGCGGTGGACGCCTCGATGCTCACCGGCGAGTCGGTGCCGGTCGAGGCGACCGTCGGCGACGCCGTGATCGGCGCGACCGTGAACGCGGGCGGCCGGCTCGTCGTCGAGGCCACCCGGGTCGGGTCGGACACCCAGCTCGCGCAGATGGCGCGGCTGGTGGAGGACGCGCAGAACGGCAAGGCTGCGGTGCAGCGGCTGGCCGACCGGATCTCCGGGGTGTTCGTCCCGGTGGTGATCGTGGTCGCCGCGGTCACCCTCGGGTTCTGGCTCGGCGCCGGGGCGGGCACCGCGGCGGCCTTCACCGCCGCCGTCGCCGTCCTGATCATCGCCTGCCCCTGCGCGCTCGGCCTCGCCACGCCGACCGCGCTGCTGGTCGGCACCGGTCGCGGCGCCCAGCTGGGCATCCTGATCAAGGGGCCGGAGGTGCTGGAGTCGACCCGCCGGGTGGACACCGTGGTGCTGGACAAGACCGGCACCGTCACCACCGGCGCGATGTCGCTGGTCGGGGTGCACACCGCCGACGGCGCAGCCGGGGCCGACAGCGCAGCCAGTGCAGCCGATGCCGATGGCACTGCCGGGGCTGCCGGTGCTGCGGAGGCGGCCGATACGACCGCGTTGCGGCTCGCCGGGGCGCTGGAGCGGGCCTCCGAGCACCCGATCGCCGCCGCGATCGTCGCGGCCGCCCGGGACCGCGTCGGCGAGCTGCCCGAGGTCACCGACTTCACCAACCACGAGGGGCTCGGCGTGCAGGGCGTCGTCGATGGGCACGCGGTGCTCGTCGGCAGACCCCGGCTGCTGGAGCAGTGGTCGATGCCGCTGACCGGCGCGCTCGCCGAGGCCGTCGAGACCGAGACCGCGCAGGGCCGGACCGCGGTCGCGGTCGCCTGGGACGGGCAGGCCCGCGCGGTGCTCGTCGTCGCCGACACGATCAAGCCGACCTCCGCCGAGGCGATCGCCGAGTTCCGCAAGCTGGGCCTGGTCCCGGTGCTGCTGACCGGGGACAACCACGCCGTCGCCGCATCCGTCGCGGCCGAGGTGGGGATCGACCCGGAGGTGGTGGTCGCCGACGTCCTGCCCGAGGAGAAGCTGGCCGTCATCGAGCGGCTGCAGGCCGGCGGCAAGGTCGTCGCGATGGTCGGCGACGGCGTCAACGACGCCGCCGCGCTCGCCAGGGCCGACCTGGGCCTGGCCATGGGCACCGGCACCGACGTGGCGATCGAGGCGTCCGACATCACCCTGGTCCGCGGCGACCTGCGGGCCGCCGCGGACGCGGTACGGTTGTCCCGGCGGACCCTGGGCACGATCAAGGGCAACCTGTTCTGGGCGTTCGCCTACAACACCGCCGCGATCCCGCTGGCCGCGATGGGCCTGCTGAACCCCATGATCGCCGGTGCGGCGATGGCGTTCAGCTCGGTCTGCGTGGTCGCGAACAGCCTGCGCCTGCGCCACTTCCGCGCGCACGCGGTCTGAGCGCGCCCCCCGGTCAGGACTCGGCGAGGGCGGCCAGCCGGTCCAGCGAGGCGCTGAGCATGTCCGCCGTGGTGGCCCGGGCCCGGACCAGACGGTTCGAGTCGGTCAGGTCGGTCCAGTCGTAGGTGTGCACGACCCGGGTGCGGCCGTCGTCGAGCGGCTCCAGCTCCCAGCGCCACAGGTGGCCGGGCTGCCGGCGGCCCGGCTCCGAGGGCCGCCAGGCGATCAGCCGGCCCTCGGTGAACTCGACGACGTGGTTCTCCCGGACGCTGCCCTGGGTGAGCAGGGTCGAGAACACCTCCCCCACGCCGCGGACCCGTTGCCCGGGTGCGGCCTCGGCGAGGTTGTCGTTGCCGTCCCACTCCGGCTGGCGGGCCGGGTCGGCGATCAGCTCGAACAGCTGCGCCGCGGGTGCGGCGACGATGCGGTGACTGGTGACGACGGTCGGGGTTGCTTCACTCACCGGGGCAGTCTGCCATCTCCCACGCCCGGCCGAGTACTTTCCCGGCACGACCGGTACACGACTCACACAGATAATGGATATAAGATCCGTACTGCCTGGTAAAACCACCCTTACGCTCGTCGAAATATCTGCGTACCGATCGGTCCAAGACCATTGCGATCAGGGCGGCCCAGGTGTTCTCCTGAGCCGGCAGGCCACCGCGACGGAGCGGTGCCGCCACCGGAGGAGGATCCGATGAGGACGACACGAGGCGCGATCTGCTGGGAGCCCGGAGCCGGCAAGGGCTGGCCCGTGGAGGACGTCGAGCTCGGCGACCCCCGTCCGGACGAGGTCGTGGTGAAGCTGGCCGCCTCCGGGCTGTGCCACTCCGACGACCACATCGACTCCGGTGTCTACGTCGGCCTCGATCCGATGCTCGGCGGCCACGAGGGCGCGGGCGTCGTCGAGGAGGTCGGTTCCGCGGTGACCGGGCTCGCCCCCGGCGACCACGTCGTGCTCGCCTTCATCCCGTCCTGCGGGCGGTGCTTCTCCTGCGTCTCCGGCCGCACGCACCTCTGCGACCTGGGCGCGCACCTGTTCGGCGGGGTCGCGCTGTCCGACCGGACGCACCGGGTCACCGCGCGCGGCCGCGGCATCGGCACGATGTGCCTGCTCGGGACGTTCGCGCCGTACGCCGTGGTGAACGAGGCCAACGTGGTCAAGATCCGCGAGGACGTGCCGCTGGAGAAGGCGGCGCTGGTCGGCTGCGGCGTCACCACCGGCTGGGGCTCAGCGTTCCACACCGCGGGCACCGAGCCGGGCGACACGGTGGTCGTCGTCGGCGCCGGCGGCATCGGGATGAACGCCGTGCAGGGCGCCCGCTACGCCGGGGCCCGCGACATCGTCGCCGTCGACACCGTGGAGTTCAAGCGCGACCGGGCCAAGGTGTTCGGTGCGACGCACACCGCGGCGTCGGTGGCCGAGGCGTTCGAGCTGGTCCGGGATCTGACCCGGGGCACGATGGCGCAGCGGGTCGTGCTCACCACCAGCACCGCAGACGGCGCGCTGATCGAGCCCTGCCTGCAGCTGGCCGGCAAGCGCGGGGTGCTGGTGGTCACCGCGATCGCACCAGGCGACCAGCTGAAGGTGGATCTCGACCTGTTCACCCTCACCTGCTACGAGAAGCAGATCCGGGGCGGGCTGTTCGGGTCGGCGAACCCGCGGATCGACATCCCGCGGCTGCTCGACCTCTACGCCGAGGGCGAGCTGAAGCTCGACGAGCTGGTCACCGCCACCTACACCCTCGACGAGATCAACCAGGGCTACCGGGACATGCTCGACGGCCGCAACGTGCGCGGGCTGATCCGGTACGCGGACCAGTGACCGTCTGGGACGACGTCGAGCGGGGCCTGTCCCGGGACCCGGCGACCGGGCTGAACACCGCCCAGGAGACGTGCGGCCGGTGGACCGGCGCCCCGGGCCGGCTCGCACTCGTCGTCCGGCATCCGGACGGGTCGCGGGAGCGGTGGACACACGCCGAGCTGTACCGCGCCGCCGCCCGCGCGGCCGGGGTGTTCGCCGGGGCCGGGCTGCGTCGCGGGGACCGGGTCGCCGCGCTGCTCGGCCGCCAGGTGGAGAGCTGGATCGTGGCGCTGGCCGCCTGGCGCAGCGGGCTGGTCCTCGTCCCGCTGTTCGGCGGGCTCGGCACCGACGCCCTGGCCTACCGGCTGCGCACCTCCGGCACCCGGTTGCTGGTCGTCGACCACGCTCGGCGGGCGGCCGCGGCGGCGGCACTCGCCGCCGCCGACAGCGACGCCGTCGTCCTCACCGTCGCGGCCCGGGACGGATCGCCGGTCGCACCGGGCGACACCGACTTCCGGTCCGCGCTGGCCGACGCCGACGACGGCCCGGACCGGCACACCTCGGCCGCCGACCTGGCGACCCTGCTGTTCACCAGCGGGACCACCGGCGAGCCGAAGGCGTGCACGATGCCGCACTCGGCGCTGCTGTCGGTGCTGCCGTTCGCCCGGTACTCGCTCGGGGCCGGGCCGGGCAGCACCGTGTTCACCGCCGCCGACCCGGGCTGGGCCTACGGGCTCTACTCGACCGGCGCGGCGCCGATGGCGCTCGGCTCGCCCCGGGTGCTCTACAGCGGCGACTTCGATCCGCAGGCGTGGTGGCGGGTGGTCCGCGAGGAGTCGGTGAACTGCCTGGCCGCCGCGCCCAGCGCGTACCGCAGGCTGCTCGGTCCGCTGCGTGAGCACGGCGCCCCGGCGACGCTGCAGGTGGCCGCGGCGGCGGGTGAGCCGCTGGACGCCGGGACCGCGACCGGATGGCGGAGCGCCGGCGGGCCCGCCGTGCGGGACGGCTACGGGCTGACCGAGGTCGGCATGGTGCTCGCCGACCTCGCGAACGGGACGCCGCCGGAACCCGGCACCCTCGGCGGCCCGGTACCGGGGTTCGACGTGCTGCTGGTCGATCCGGCGGGGGACCCGGTCGAACCCGGCGCGGACGGCCTGATCGCCGTGCGGCGGCCCCGCCACCAGCTCTGCGACGGCTACGAGAACCGGCCGCAGGCGTGGGCCGAGCGCCTGCGCGGCGACCTGTTCGTCACCGGCGACCGGGCCGCGCCGACACCCGGCGGGCGGTGGCGCTTCCTCGGCCGGGACGACGACATGATCGTCGCCTCCGGCTACAACATCGGCCCGGTCGAGGTGGAACGGGTGCTGGCCGATCACCCGGCGGTCCGGGAGGCGGCCGCGGTCGCCGGGACGGGGCCGGGTGGGGCCACCGTCGTCCGCGCCGTCCTGGTCCGCGACGCCGATCACCCGTCCGCCGAGGTGCTGGAGGGCGAGCTGCGCGACGCCGTCCGGCAACGGATCGGGGCGCACGCCCGGCCGCGATCGTTCAGCTACGCCGAGGCGTTGCCGCGCAACGAGGTCGGCAAGCTGCAACGGGCCCGGTTGCGGATGCAGGACGGCAGCCGTGGGTGAGCTGCGCACCACCCTGGTCACCGGGGCGTCCCGCGGGATCGGCGCCGGGATCGCCCGGCTGCTGCTCGACCGCGGCGGCCGGGTCGCCTGCACCTCACGATCCGGGCACAGCGCCGTCAGCGAGCAGGCCGGCGGGCGGACCCTCCCGATCGCGCTGGACCTGGCCGATCCGGCCGGCCCGGAGCACGCCGTCGAACGGGTCCGGGAGCGCTGGGGCCGGCTCGACTCGCTGGTGCTCAACGCCGGCATCTGGCACGGCGGCCGGTTGTCCACGATGGACCCGGACCTGTGGTGGGAGGTCGTGCGGACCAACCTCGGCGGGACCGCGGCGCTGGTCCGCGCCGCGACCGGACTGCTCACCCGGGGGACGGAGCCGAGCATCGTGCTGGTCGGGTCGGTGGTCGGCGAGGTCGGCTTCGCCGGGGACACCGCCTACGCCGCCGGCAAGGCCGCGCTGGTCGGGTTCGCCCGGTCGCTGGCCAAGGAGCTCGCCCCGGACGGGGTGCGGGTCAACGTGCTCGCCCCCGGCTTCGTCGAGACCGACATGACCTCGGCCGTCCCCGACCGGTCGCGGCAGCGGATCGCCTCGGCGACGCTGCTCGGCCGGTTCGGCACCGTCGACGAGATCGCCCGCGCCGCCGTCTTCCTCGCCGACGACGCCACCTTCTGCACCGGCTCGGTGCTCACGGCCGACGGCGGCTGGTCCTTGTGAACCCTTCAGGAGGTATCCCGATCATGGCCACCGGCCTGCCCGACGACGAGTACACCGCGCTGCGCGAGCGGGTGTTCGACACGATCTGGTCCGTGCTCGACCCGCTGGAGCGCGAGATCGAGGACACCGAGCGGATCCCGCTCGACGTCGTCATGCCCGCGCTGCGCTCGTGCGGCGCGCTCGGACTGATCGTCCCCCGCCGCTACGGCGGCTCCGGCCTCTCGATCGCCCAGTACCTGCCGATCCTCGCCGAGTTCGCGAAGATCCAGGGCGGCATCCGGACCCTGGTGCACGTGCACAACTCGTTCGCGCACGCGCTGTCCGAGATCGGCGACGAGCAGCAGCGCGCGGAGATCCTGCCCGGCGCCGCCACCGGTGAATGCTCGCTCGCCTTCGCGCTCACCGAGCCGGGCAACGGCACCGGGATGGACCTGTCCACCACCGCCCGGCGGGACGGCGACGACTACGTGATCGACGGCCGCAAGTGGCTGATCACCAACTCCGACATCGCGTCGCACTTCCTGGTGCTCGCCAGGACCGGGCCCCGGGACGTGTCGGCGATCATCGTCGGCCGGGACACCCCCGGCCTGACCATCGCCGCGCTGCCCGAGACGATGGGCTGCAAGGGCGCCGAGCACGGCGAGCTGACTTTCACCGGCGTCCGGGTCCCGGCCACCGGCCTGGTCGGCACCGAGGGCGACGGGATCGCGCACCTGGAACGCGCGCTGGAGATCAGCCGGGTGTTCATCGCGGCGTCGTCACTGGGGACGGCGACCCGGGCGTTCGAGCTGTCCCGGTCCTACGCGGCGCAGCGGGTCACCTTCGGCAGGCCGATCGCCGAGCGCCAGGCGGTGCAGCGCTACCTCGCCGAGATGGCCGTCGACATCTACGCGCTGCGCGGGATGCTCGCCGACGTCGCCGCCAAGTGGGACCGCGGCCGCCGCATCCCGGCCGAGGCCAGCCTGCTCAAGCAGTTCGGGCTGGAGGCCGTCGGCCGGGTCACCGACCGGGCGCTGCTGGTGCACGGCGGCATCGGCTACACCCGGGCACACCCGATCGAACGCCTCTACCGGGACGCCCGGCTGAACTGGCTGGAGGAGGGCCCGCCCACCGTGCAGTACCTGGTCGCGGCCCGCACGCTGCTCGACGGCTACACCTTCGACGACGCCTTCGATCCGCTGCCGGTGTGAGGCCACCGGCCGGGGCACTAGCCTCGTCGCCGGGCCGGGTACAGCGAGGCAGGGGGCGGGCGATGACGGTGATGTCGTACGACGTCAACCGGCGACGGGTGATCGCGGTCGCGGCGGAACTGTTCGCCCGCAACGGCTACCACGGCACCGGGATCGCCGAGCTCGGCCGCGCGGCCGGGCTCGGCCGGGGCGCGCTCTACCACTACATCGGCAGCAAGGAGGCCGTCCTCTACGCGATCAGCAAGGACCAGGTCGACTCGATGAACGCGGCCGCCGAGGAGGTCCTCGACCGCGGGCTGCCGGCCGACGAGCTGCTCCGCGAGATGGCCCGGGTGCTGGTGCGCAACATCTCCGACCACCGGTCCGAGTGGGCGGTGTTCTTTCGCGAGTACCGGGCGCTGACCGGGGAGCGGCGGGACGCGGTCGTCGCCGCCCGGGAACGCTACGAGGGCTACTGGCGCCAGGCCCTCGACCAGGGCGTGCGCAGCGGGCTCCTGCGGCCGACGCCGCAGCTGCTGGTGAAGGGGCTGCTCGGAATGCTGAACTACACCTACCTGTGGTTCACCCCGGACGGCGACCTGAGCCCGGAGGAGCTGGCCGATCTGTTCCTGGACGCGCTGATCGACGGCATCCGCCGCTGAGCCGTGCGCGCCCGGCCCGGGTGGCACGGTCCCGGGCCGGGCGCGCAGAGCGTCAGGCGGCGCGCGTCGAGATCGCTGTAGAGCTCGTCCAGCTCGGTGTCGGCCGATGCGGTCATCGCAGTCCCTCCAGCTCCAGCTCGGCGGGCGAGGTCCCGATGCCGAAGCGCTGCACACTCTCCAGCAGCGAGACTCGGCGGATGTAGGCGCGGGCGCGCTCCGGGTCGGCGGCGATGGCCCGCATGTCGTGCTGGTGGCGCACCGGACCGACTCGTCGCGCTCGCGCAGCCGGTCGGTGTTGCGCTGGGTGTCGGCCTGCACGTACTCGACGGCGACGGTGCACCGGATCCGGTCGTAGGTGTCCAGTTCGGACTCCGGATCGGCGCCCTCGCACAGGATCCGGGTGATCCGGCGGGTGGCCTCGATCGCGTCGTGGTGGTCGGCGACCAGGGCCTGGTCGTCGACGTGCTCACCGGTGCGCTGCGCGGAAGCGCGCTGGTCGGCGACGCCACGACCGCGGGCGGCATCCTGCAGCAGCGCGCCCACCAGGCGGGCGGCGACGACTACTTCGTGTCGACGTCCGGCTCGCTCGACTGGGGCATGGGCTCCGCACTCGGCATCGCGATGGGGATGCCCGGCCGCCGGGCCGCCGCCGTCCTCGGCGACGGCGTGTTCCAGTTCGGGCTGCCCGCGCTGTGGTCGGCCGCCCGCAGCGGCCTGCCGGTCACCTACGTCGTGCTCGACAACGGCGGTTACGCGGCCGGCGGCTCCGCGCTGCAACGCTTCGGCGGGACGCGCTCGCCGCCGGGATCTGTCCCGGCGTCGTCCGCGGCCAGCGCCGCGCGCCGCCTGCGGCTGCGGGCCGGGCCGCCCGCGTCCGGCCCGCGCTCGACCGACAGCAGCCGCATCGCGACCGCCCAGCCGTCGTCCACGTCGCCGATCCGGTCGGCGACCGGCACCCGGACGCCGGTCAGGAACACCTCGGCGAAGCCGGCCCGTCCGTGCACCTGGCGGATCGGGCGCACGTCGACCCCGGGTGCGGCGAGGTCGATCGCGAGGCAGCTGAGCCCGCGGTGCCGCCCGCCGGACGGACCGGTGCCGACCAGCGCGAACATCCGGTCGGTGTGCCGGCCGTAGGTGGTCCAGGTCTTCTGCCCGTCGACGACGCAATCGTCGCCGCGGCGGACCGCCCGGGTGCCGACGGCGGCCAGATCGCTGCCCGCGCCGGGCTCGGAGAAGCCCTGGCACCAGACCTCGTCGGCGCGCGGCATCGGCGGCAGCCAGCGCGCCCGCTGCGCCGGGTCGGCGGCGTCCATCAGCCCGGCCCGAGGAAGCGCAGCGCGGGACGGGTGATCCGGACCGGGCCACCGGCCCGCTCGTAGGCCTCGGCGAAGATCGCCTCGTGCAGCACGTCGCCGCCGTACTCGCGCGGCCAGGACAGACCGGTCCAGCCGGCCTCGAACAGGGTGCGTTCCCACTCCCGGTGCGCCGCGAAGCCCGTGCTCGTCGACGGGGCGACGGCCCGCTTCGTCGACGCGGCGGAGAGCGGGCGGCCGCAGCGGGTCGCCGGGCGGGTCGGGCTGGAGCTACCGGTGCACCGCACCTCGGCCGGGTGGCGGTGATCGCCGCGATGGACGACGCGCAGCGCGCGGAACGGATCGCCGGCCGGGACGGGCCGGAGAGATCGGTGGCCGGCGCGCGCGAGCGCGGCTACGCCGTGGTGCACAACGAGAGCGACATCGAGATCGCCGCCGTCGGCGTCGCGGTCCCCGGGGCGCTCGCCGGGCTGGCCGTCGCCGCACCGGCCGGCCGGGCGACCGCGGAGGCGGTGGCCCGCTGGGCCGCCGCCGCGAATGCGGCCGCCCGCCGGATCGCGCTCGGCTGAGCGCGACCCGGCGGGCGGCGAGTGACGGTCGGGTATCAGGAGGTGGTGGTCCCGGCGGACTCTCCGGCGGCACCGTTACGGCTGCGCAGCGCGATCGGGACCCCGGCCAGGTCCTCGTCGTTGCAGAGCAGTTTGACCTCGTAGTAGATGCCGTCCGGACTGTCGTCGTAGTCGAGGTGGACGCCGATCACGTCGACCGGCTCCCCCAACCACTCCTGGACCTCCCGCAGCCAGAGCGCGGAACGCTCCAGTGCCGTGGGCAGGTCGTCGTCCCGGAATCCCACCGGGCGGAACGGTACGTCCTGGATCTCGTCGTGGCCGTGTGGCGGGCGGGGCAGGGCCCGGGCCAGTCCGGCGTCGTCGAGGTCCAGTGCGACAGACTTCTCGCTCACCCCACCAGCATGGCGCCGCGGCGGAGACGCTGGCAAGCCGGGGGGTTCATCCCACCGTGGCCGGGCCGCGCCGGTCACTCCGCGGGCGCCTCGTAGTGGAGCTCGAACCGCTCGCCGATCATCGTGATCAGGTTGACCTCGACGACCCGGGTCGCGGTGTGCGCCCGCCGGACGAGCCGCAGCAGCGGCGTCCCGGGCGTCGTCCGCAGCGCCGCGGCCTCGCCCGCGGTCGCCCGGCCGACCCGCACCGTCTCCTCGTAGTGGGTCGGGACGTGCCCGGCCTCCTCGAGCCGGGCGTAGATCCCGCCGGGGCCGGAGTCCGGCTCGGCCATCGCGCCGGTCGCGATCTCCGCCGGGAGGTAGCTGGTGGCGAGCTGCACCGGCTCGTCGTCGGCGTACATCATCCGGTCCCGGACGAGCACCTCGCCGCCCTCGCCGATCCCGAGGTACCCGGCGACCGTCGCGTCGGCCCGCTCGGTGCGCACCTCGACGTCGGAGCGCGCGGTCCAGCCACCGCTGTGCGCATCGGTCGCGAACGTTCCGCGCCCGGCGACGCGTCCGGCGCGGGAGAGCCGCAACCGGCCGGCCCGCAGCAGCCGCTGCGGGCCGCGGACGTACGAGCCGGCGCCCGCCCGGCTGGTGATCAGCCCTTCGTGCCGCAGCTGGGTCATCGCGTGCGTCACCGTCAGCTCGGCGACGCCGTAGCGCTCGGCGAGCGCGGCGCGGCTGGGCAGCCGGGAGCCGGGCGGCAGCTCCCCCGCCTCGATCGCAGCGCGCAGATCCGCCGCGATCTCGTGCGTCGGCCGCCGTCGTACAGCCATGTCGCGCACCGTACCTGCCCATCCGGGTGCCGGTCCGGTGGCCGCACCGGCGCCGGTGGCTGGACATCGGCAGCGAAGGACGGGACCATACAATCTGTTTAAACAGATTGGGGCCGCTGTGGGTGTGGAGGTCCGACCGGCCGCGACCGGAGCGGGGCGCGCGGTTCTCGATCCGGATCACCGCCCTGGACGACGGTCTCGACCACCGGGTGGACGCCGACACCTACGTCGCGGACCTCGCCGGGGCATCGGGCCGGTTCCGCGTCCGCTGCGGCAAGCGGATCATCCCGGTCGCGCTGTGCACACCGCCGGGGCCGGTCTGCGCCGCCTGTGTCTCAGGCTCGGGCACGGGCTCAGCCACGGGCGCGGCCTCAGGCACGGGCACGGGCACGGGCTCGGGCACGGGCTCGGGCACGGGCTCGACGGAGGCCGATCCGGCGTGACCGGTGTCCGTCCCGGTTGACCGGCCGCACGGTCGGCGGCGGCGCGCCCGGAGCACGCCATCGCACCCCTTGGATCGGACCTCGCACCCCCAGCGCGACCTCGCACCCCTTGGAGCGGGTGCGACGAGCCGCCAGGGGTGCGATGCCGCGCTGACGGTGCGACAACCCGCCGCGGCGCGACGCCGAACGGGACTGCGAAGCCTGCGCTGAAAGTGCGACGCCCGCGCCTGCGACGCAACGACGCACCCCACCGGAGTGGTTGCCGCACCCCCAGCGCGACCCCGCACCGACTGGAGCAGGTGCGACGCCGTGCTGGGGGTGCGAGGTCCCGATCCAAGGGGTGCGAGGCCCTGGGGCGGGCACGGCGACCGGCGCTGCGGACGCCCCGCGCCCCAGCGGCCCCGTGCCCCCGTGCCCCCGTGCCCCCGCGGACGTTCAGCCGCGGGCCGCGGCCAGGTCCAGCGCGATGTCGACGATCATGTCCTCCTGCCCGCCGACCAGCCCGCGGCGGCCGACCTCGACGAGGATCTCCCGGGTGTCCAGGCCGTGCACCCGGGCGGCGCGCTCGGCGTGCCGCAGGAAGCTGGAGTAGACCCCGGCGAAGCCCAGCGTGAGGGTCTCCCGGTCGACCCGGACGGGCCGGTCCTGCAGCGGCCGGACGAGATCGTCGGCGGCGTCCTGCAGCGCGAACAGGTCGCAGCCGTGCTTCCAGCCGTAGATGTCGGCGACCGCGACGAACGCCTCGATCGGGGTGTTGCCCGCCCCGGCACCGTGCCCGGCCAGCGAGGCGTCGACCCGGGTCACGCCCTCCTCGACCGCGACCACCGAGTTCGCGACCGACAGCGACAGGTTCTCGTGCGCGTGCACGCCGATCTGGGTGCCGGGATCGAGCACGTCGCGGTAGGCGCGCATCCGGTCCCGGACGCCGGCCGGGGTGAGCCGCCCGCCGGAGTCGGTCACGTAGACGCAGTGCGCCCCGGCGCCCTCCATGATCTTGGCCTGCGTCGCCAGGTCCTCGGCGGGCGCCATGTGCGACATCATCAGGAAGCCGGACACGTCCATGCCCAGCTCGCGGGCGCGGCCGATGTGCTGCACCGCGATGTCGGCCTCGGTGGCGTGGGTGGCCACCCGCACCGACCGGACCCCCAGGTCGTAGGCCTTCTGCAGGTCCTCCAGGGTGCCGATGCCGGGCAGCAGCAGCGTGGTGAGCACCGCGTTCTCGACGACCTCGGCGGCGGCCGCGATCCACTCCCGGTCGGTGTTGCTGCCCGGGCCGTAGGTGAGGCTGGCACCGGCCAGGCCGTCGCCGTGCGAGACCTCGATCGCGTCGACCCCGGCGGCGTCCAGCGCGGCGGCGATCCGGCGCAGGTCGGCCGGATCGAGCCGGTGCCGGATGGCGTGCATGCCGTCCCGCAGCGTGACGTCCTGGACGTAGAGGTCGGTCATGCCAGTGCCTCCGTGGGCCGGGCCGCGCCGGAGCGGGCGGCGACGAGCTGCTCGGCGGTGCGCAGCGCGGCCGAGGTCATGATGTCCAGGTTCCCGGCGTAGGCGGGCAGGTAGTGCGCGGCGCCCTCGACCTCGAGGAACACCGAGACCCGCAGCGCGGGACGCGGGCTGCCGGGGGCGAGCAGGGTGCCGAGCGGCTCGTCGTCGGCGACCGGCTCGATCTGCACCTCCTGCTTGAGCCGGTAGCCGGGCACGTACCGGGCGACCTCGGCGACCATCGCGGCCACGCTGTCCCGGATCGCCGCCGGATCGGCGTCGTCGACCAGGCAGAGCACGGTGTCGCGCATGATCATCGGCGGCTCGGCGGGGTTCAGCACGATGATCGCCTTGCCGCGCTCCGCCCCGCCGACCCGCTCGATGGCCGCCGACGTCGTCTCGGTGAACTCGTCGATGTTGGCGCGGGTGCCGGGGCCCGCCGACTTCGACGCGATGGAGGCGACGATCTCGGCGTAGCGGACCGGGGTGACCCGGCCGACGGCGGCGACCATCGGGATGGTGGCCTGGCCGCCGCAGGTGACCATGTTGACGTTGCGGGCGTCGGCGTGCTCGGCCAGGTTCACCGGCGGCACCACGAACGGCCCGATCGCGGCCGGGGTCAGGTCCACCAGGATCTTGTCGTGCGGTTCCAGCGCGCGGGCGTTCGCGATGTGCGAGCCGGCCGACGTCGCGTCGAACACGACGTCGATGTCGTCGAACACCGACATCTCCAGCAGCCCGTCGACGCCCTCGGCGGTGGTGGCGAAGCCGAGCCGCCGGGACCGGGCGAGGCCGTCGGAGTCCGGGTCGATGCCGACCATCGCGGCCATCTCCAGGGTCTCCGAGAGCCGGACGATCTTCATCATCAGGTCGGAGCCGATGTTGCCGGACCCGACGATCGCCACCTTCGCGCGGCCGGTCACGAGGCACCTCCGGCGAAGCTCGCCCGGACCTCGCCGAGGCCGGACAGGGTGGCGGTGAAGGAACTGCCGGGCGCGACCGGCGTCATCGGGCCGAGCGCGCCGGAGAGCACGACCTCGCCGGCGCGCAGCGGGGAACCGTACTCGCGCGACACCCGGGCCAGCCAGACCAGCGCGGCGACCGGGTCGCCCAGGCAGGCGGCGCCGGTGCCGGAGCTCAGCATCTCGCCGTCGGTGCCGGTCAGCGTCATCCGGACCTCGCGCAGGTCGCGGTCGCCGAGCTCGTGCCGGTCGTCGCCGAGCACGTAGAGGCCGCTGGAGGCGTTGTCGGCGACCGTGTCGACGATCGTGATGTCCCAGCCGGCGACCCGGCTGTCGACGATCTCCAGGGCGGGCACCACCTGGGCGACGGCGGCCCGGGCGGTGGCGGTGTCGATGTCGTCGTGGTCGAGGTCGGCGCCCAGCACGAACGCGATCTCGGCCTCGATCCGCGGCTGCAGCAGCCGGCCGATGTCGATCGGGACGTCCTGCGTGCAGGCCATATCGGCGTAGAGCACGCCGAAGTCCGGCTGGTCCACCCCGAGCTGGGCCTGCACGGCGGGCGAGGTGAGGCCGATCTTGCGGCCGGCGACGGTGCGGCCGGCCTCCAGGTGGGCGGCGGTGAGCACGGACTGCACGGCGTAGCCGGTGGCGACGGTGGTGTCGGGCAGCAGGGCGCGGACCGGGTCGCACGGCGTGCCGCTGCGGGCCGCGTCGAGCAGCCGGTCCGCCGCCGTCCGCACCGCGTCGGTGGGTGTCGAGGTGGTCATGGCTCGACGGTGCCGTACGCGGTGCGCAAGGATGGCACCGTGCGTTCCACTGTGCGAAACGCAGCCGGGGCGGACCGGCCGTCGATGCTCGGCCGCGCGATGCGGCTGCTCGCCGGGTTCCGGACCGGGGAGCCCGAGGTGTCGCTGGCCGAGCTGGCCCGGCGCAGCGGCGTGGCGAAGCCGACGGCGCACCGGCTGCTCGGCGAGCTGGAGACCTGGTCGATGGTCGAGCGCACGCCGGGCGGCTACCGGCTGGGGCTGCGGGCGTTCGAGCTGGGCCAGGTGGTGCCCCGCCAGCGCGACCTGCAGGAGTCGGCGATGCCGATCCTGACCGACCTGCACGAGGCCACCCGGGAGACCGTCCACCTGGCCGTGCCGGACGGCGCGGACGTGATCTACCTGCAGAAACTGTCGGTCGCCGGCGGGCCGCGGCTGCCGTCGCGGCTCGGCGGGCGGATGCCGGCGCACTGCACCGGCGTCGGGAAGGTGCTGCTGGCGTTCGGCCCGCCGCAGCTGCTCGACGCCGCCCTGGAGCGCGGCCTGGTGCGCTGCACCCCGCGCTCGGTCACCGCCCCCGGCCTGCTGGCCGAGCGGCTCGCCGAGATCCGGGCGCGCGGGCACGCCGAGGAGTACGAGGAGTCGGCACCCGGCGTCGCCTGCGTCGCGGCGCCGGTGCTCGGACCGGACGGGATCGCGGTCGCCGCGCTCTCGATCACCGGCTGGTCGACCCGGTTCGCGCCGGCCCGGGTCGTCCCGGCCGTCCGCACCGCGGCGCTCGGCCTGTCCCGGGTGCTCGGCTGGGGCGGCGCCCCCCGGGACGCGGTCAGATGATCGCCACCGGACCGAGCATCGACCCGGTCACCCCCTCGATCTTGATCGGCAGCGCGACGAACAGGGACTCGTAAGCCCGGTCCCGGATCCCGGCAGCGGCCGGGATCCCGCAGGTCGTGGTGCCCGGTGCCGCCGGCCACCGCCGACGAGATGCGCCGGCTCGGCGAGTACGTGGCCGATCACGTCAACCGGGCCACGGGACCGGTCGCCGTCGGGATCCCGACCGACGGCCTGGACAACTACTTCAGGTCCGGCAGCCAGTGGCACGGCATCGACGTCACCCCACTGCTGGACGCGCTGCGGGCCGGCCCGGACCCGTCGGTCGAGATCGTCGATCGGCACACCAACATCGACGACCCGGAGTTCGCGGACGCCGTCCACGAGCTGTTCATGAAGCAGTGGGCCCGCCGCAGCGAGCTCACCGCCGCCGCCGCGGGCTGATCCCCCTCCCGCCGGTCAACGAGGAAGGCCGCCGCCCATGACCCGTCTGCTCCTGTTGCACCACAGCGAGGTCGCCTCGCACTGGGGGCGACGTCCCGATCACCGACGACGGCGTCCGGATCGCCACCGAGGCCGGGGCGCGGCTCGGTGCCCGGGAGACCGGGCCGACCCGGATCGTCAGCGGGGAGACCCGCCGGGCGCGGGAGACGGCGGCACCGGAGCCGCGGGTGCCCGCGGCTCCGGTGCCGCCGACGTCGAGGACGGGGTGGCCTTCGCGCTGCGCAACCCGGACCTCTACCTGGCGGGCGTCCGGGTGAACATGGTGAGCGGTGCGGAGCGGTTCGCCGTGCAGGTCCCCGGGTTCGACGAGGCCGACGGGCGCACGGTCCGGTTCTTCGACGACTGGCTGACCGTGCCCGACCGGGTCGGCTTGTGGGTGGCGCACGAGAACCGCCCGGAGACACCGCGGCCGCCGTCGCCACCCGGATCCGGGCGTTCGTGAGCAGCTTCGCCGACCGGCCCGAGCGAGGGGGCCTGGTCGTGGCGGTCACCCACTCGCCGGTGCTGCGGGCTTGCGCGCTGGAGGTCACCGCGGCCGATCCGGGGGAGCCGGCGTGGGTGTCCGGGTTGCGGGTGCAGGAGCACGAGGACCGGTCGGTCACGATGGAGCTGCTCCCGGAGGCATCCTGAGCGGGACCGCGCGGGAGTAGGTTGGCGCGCCCCACCACCACGACCCGCCCGGAGGCACCGTGCGCACCCCGCAGGACGTCCTCGCCCCGCTCACCGACAGCGCCCTGTTCCTCACCCTCACCGTCCGGCCCGGGCACGAGGCGACCGTGCACGACTTCCTGCCCGATCTCGACGGGCTGGTGCGGTCGGTCGCGTTCCCGCACCCGCGGGAGGACCTGACCTGCGTGCTCGGGATCTCCTCCGACGTGTGGGACCGGTTGCTGTCCGGCCCGCGCCCGGCCCACCTGCACCCGTTCCGGGAGATCGCCGGGGACCGGCACACCGCCCCGGCGACCGCCGGCGACCTGTTCCTGCACCTGCGCTCGACACGGCCCTACCCCTGCTTCGAGCTGGGCAGGCGGGTCGTCGCCGCGCTGGGGCCGGCGGTGGAGGTGGTCGATGCGGTGCACGGGTTCCGCTACTTCGACCGGCGCGACCTGCTCGGCTTCGTCGACGGCACGGCGAACCCGACCGGCGACGACGCGGCCCGCTCCGCCCTGGTCGGCGACGACGACCCGGAGTTCGCCGGGGGCTCCTACCTGGTCGTCCAGAAGTACCTGCACGATCTCGCCGCCTGGACCGCGAAGCCGGTCGAGGACCGGGAGGCGGCGGTCGGCAGGCAGATGCTGGAGAACATCGAGATCCCGGACGACGAGAAGGCCCCCGACTCGCACGTCATGCTCACCACGATCACCGACCCGGACGGCACCGAGCGCGACATCGTCCGGGACAACATGCCGTTCGGGTCGATCGGGCGCGCCGAGTACGGCACCTTCTTCGCCGGGTACGCGGCCGACCCCTCGGTCACCGAACGGATGCTGACCCGGATGTTCGTCGGCGAGCCGGCCGGGACGACGGACCGGCTGCTGGAGGTGTCGACGGCCGTCACCGGCGGGCTGTTCTTCGTCCCGCCGGCCGAGCTGCTCGCCGATCCCCCGCCGCTGCCGGACCACGCCGCGGCGGCACCCGCCGATGCCGGGTCGCTCGGCATCGGCGGGCTGCGGACCGGTCGTCCCGGCTAGCGGGTGACCGTGGTGACCACCACGGCGGCGCTCGCGGCGGCGACCGCGACCGCGGTGCGGGTCACCGCGTCACCCACCGCACCAGCGCCCCAGTTCCCGTCCTCCAGTTCCTTGGCGCGCTGGATCACCGCGCTCGACCACGTCGGCCGGGGGTGCAGCGACGGCAGCGTCCCGCTCGCCGAGACCAGCGCGATGACGGCGGCGGTGTGCGGGTCGGGCTCGGCGCCCGCCTCCAGCACGTCGACGACGCGCTGCCGCAGCTCGGTCTCGTGCGCCGAGCCGGTCGAGGGCAGCCGGGTCGTCGGGATCAGCCCGAGCAGGCGCTTGCGCTCGCGGCGGATGAACCCCCGCTGCAGCAGCCGCTCGGACAGCGGCGTCCACAGGTCACCGAGCTCGGCGAGCAGGCTCTGCACGCGGCGCGGCCGCCGGGCGACGACGTCGTAGGCGTCCTGAAGCAGCGGATCGGGCAGCGGGCCGTCACCGACGGCGACGATCATCGGGCCGCCCAGCCCGGCCCGGCTCTCGTCGGCCTCGATCCGGCCCAGCAGCGCCAGCTCGACCAGCATGCCGCCGCCGAGCACGTAGATCAGCGTGCCCGCCCCGGCCGGGGTGCCCGACTTGTCGTCGAGCATGAGCAGCAGGGTGTCCTCGACGATCAGCGTGTCGTCCCGCATGTCCTCCGCCTCCTGTGGGGCCTGTCCCTCGCGCCCTGGACCCAGTCGACACCATGCCGCTGCGGCACGGTCAACCCACGCGCACCGATCGGGTCAGAGCCCGGTCCACAGCGTCTCGGCGTCGAGCACCCGGTTACGGCGCAGGGTGAGCAGCCGTTCGGTCGCGGCCAGCGCCCCTGCGACGAGCAGGGTCGCGTTCAGCCAGACCGGCAGCGACACCGGTGAGGTGAACGTGCCGACGAGCTCGGCGATCCGGGGCTGCGCGGTGATCAGCTCGAGCCCTTGCGGCACCGCCAGCACCAGGTTGACGGCCAGGATCAGCACCGCGGTCAGCGCGATCGCCCGGCTCACCCCGGGCCGGCGCCGGGCCAGCCGGGCGCGCCGGTGCTCCAGGGTGCCGGGCACCGGGCTCAGCCGGCGCTCGGGCCCGGCGTCGGGGACCAGGTGGATCCGGGTGATCCCGTAGAGCCCGGCGTCTACCTCGATCCGGCCGCCCGGGACCGGGAGCCGGGCCGGCATCTCGGCCGTCGCCACCCGGCGTCCGTCGAGGTGCAGCCGGGCGTCCCAGCCGGCGCCGATGTCGATCTCGACCGTCCAGGTCGCCGGGCGGCCGTCCGGGCCGGGATGGCCGATCTCGTAGAGGAACCGGTGCAGGATCTCGTGGCGCCGCAGCGGACGCAGCCGGTCGCCGCTCACGGCGCCGCCGGCCCCAGCGCGCTGCCGGGCGGCAGTGGCAGCGGCGCCAGCCGGTAGACGGGCGGCTCGGTGCCGTGCAGGTGCCGCACCAGGTAGTCCCAGGTCCGACGCTGCACGTGGTGCATCTTGAGCAGCAGCGAGTGCTCCCCGCCGGGGACGATCAGCAGGTCGACGTCGCGATCGGCGTCGATCAGCGCGTTCACCAGGCGCAGCGTGTGGTACGGGTGCACGTTGTCGTCGAGCTCGCCGTGGATCAGCAGGAGCTTGCCGGTGAGGCCGGCCGCGATGGCCGGCGTGGAGATCGCCCGCTTGCCCTCGTCGCTGACGTCGCCGTGGTACTGCTCGGCCCACATCGGCAGGTAGAAGCCCGGATCGTGGTTGCCGGCCACGGACACCCCGACCGAGAAGAAGTCCGGGTGCGCCAGCAGCGCCCGCGCAGTGGCGTAGCCGCCGCCGGAGTGCCCGGTGATCCCGACCCGGCCGGTGTCCAGCCACGGGTACCGGTGCCCGAGCTCGCGGATCGCGGCGATGTGGTCGTCCAGCGCGCCGTCGGCGAGGTTGCCGTAGGAGTGGTCTCCGAACGCCTTGCTGCGCCCGGCGGTGCCGCGCCCGTCGATGGCGACGACGGCGAACCCGAGCGCGGCGAACGCCTCCGGCTCACCGGAGTGCGGCGAGTCGAACCCCGGCCCGGCCCGGTACACCTGCGGCGCACCGTAGATGTGCTCGACGATCGGGTAGCGCCGCTCCGGGTCGAAGCCGTGCGGTCGCCACAGCAGGCCGTACACCAGGGTGCGCCCGTCGGCGGCGGTCGCGGTGAACCGCTCCGGCGGCGACCAGCCGAGCGCGGCCAGTGCCTCGGTGCCGGGCGCCTCCAGCTCGACCAGCACCTGCCCGTCGCCGCCGAGCACCCGCGAGCGCGGGGCCACAGACACCGACGACGCCCGGTCCACCAGGTAGCCGCCCTCCGGCGGGCTGGTCGCGTCGTGATCGAGGTCGTCCTCGGTGAGCCGGGTGAACCCGCTGCCGTCCAATCCGATCCGGCAGATCTGCCGCAGGTAGGGGTCGTCGCCGACGAGCCCGGCGGCGACGAACCACAGCTGCCTGCGCTCCTCGTCGACCCACAGCACCGACCGGACCGGCCACTGGCCGCGGGTCACCTGGGTGACCTCCGAGCCGTCGGCGGAGTACAGGTAGAGGTGTCCCCAGCCGTCGCGCTGGGACCACCAGAGGATCTCTCCCGAGTCCAGCACCCGCGCCATCGGCGGGTCGCCGAGCTGCGGGGTCGGGTCGACCCGGGTCTCGCCGGTCTCCCGGACCAGGACGGTGGTCTCGCCGGTGCCGGGATCGAACCGGTGCAGCTCCAGCGCGCGGGCGTCGCGCGGCGCGCGCAGGAAGTGCACGGCCTCGCCCTTCTCGCCGGTCCACCAGGCGTAGACCAGCGCGGTCGGGTGCACGATGGTCGCCGGATCGTCCTGCTGCCGGACGATCGTGCGCTCCGCGACGTCGATGACGTTCCAGGTCATCGTCGCCTGGGCCTCGTCGCCGGGCATCGGGTAGCGGTAGCGGTGCTCGACCGGGCGCCCGCCGCCGGGCGGGGAGGACTCGACCAGCACCTGCTCGGGCAGGCCGCGCTGGTCGAGGCGGTGCACGAGGATCCGGGTGGAGTCCGGCGACCAGGTCAGGAACCCGAACGGCGCCAGCCCGAACGCCCGCATCAGCGCCCGCCCGCTCATCGGGTCGGGCAGGCTGCCGTACTCGTGGCCGGGCTCGGCGTCGTCGGTGAGCGCGATCTCCTCGCCGTCGTCTCGGTTGCGGACGTACACGTTCCCGTCCCGGGTGAACGCGACCCACCTGCCGTCCGGGGAGACGATCCCGCCGGGTGCGACGGCGTCGTCGTCGACCCGGACGCACTCGCCGCCGCCGTCGGACCACTCCCAGCGCTGCTCGAACGCGGTGAACCGGACGACGTCGTCGGCACGGCCGGGGAGATCGAACTCGACCTGCTGCAGCGGCAGCGCGTCGGCCTGCACCGGGTGCCCGGAGGCGGTGGACAGCGCGGCGGCGAGCCGGTCGTGGTCGAACGCTGGCCGGCGGACGCCCTCGGCCGGATCGACCAGCAGGTGGCGGTCGGCGATCCGGTAGCGGAAGCGGGCGCCGCCGCGCTGCCACTGCGGCCGCACCGCCGGTACCTTCCGCGACCGGTAGGGCAGCAGCATCTGCTCGGCGCGGGCGTAGTCGGACTCGGTGAGCCGGGTCATGTCGGGTGTCCCCCTCGCTGTGGTCACGCGTCACGGTGTTCACGCGTCATGTCGTCACGCTCGACGAGACACCCGGCCGCCGCGGCACACTCAAGGTGGTGTGACGCAGGCCACTCGCCGGGCGGGCGTACTCTCGGACCTGGTCGTTCGTCCGAGTCGGTTGGAGGGATCCGGATGGCACACGTCCCCGCGGCGGACCGCGAGAAGGAGATCGTCGCGGCCGCGATCCGGGTGCTGAGCCGGGCCGGGGTCGCCGGGGCCACCACCCGGGCGGTCGCGGCCGAGGCCGGCATCCCGCTGGGCACGCTGCACTACGTGTTCCCGTCCAAGGACCGGATGCTCATGGCCGTGGTCGACGCGGTCGCGGACGAGGTGCTGGACACCGTGCGCCGCGGCATGGATCCCGGCCGCGGGGTGGCGCACGCCCTGCGGCACGGCGTCAGCACGTTCTGGGAGACCCTGGTCGAGGACCGGGTCGGGCTGCAGATCATGCAGTACGAGCTGGCGATGTACTCGGCCCGCCGGACCGGCGCCGGGGACGCCGGGTCGCTCGGCCGGTCCCAGGTCCGGCGCTACACCGGCCTGGTCGGCGAGCTGTGCGAGCAGGCCGCGCGGGCGGCCGGTGAGCGCTGCGCGGTCGACGCCGACACCCTGGGCCGGCTGCTGCTCGCCGTGCTGGACGGCCTGGTGGTCCAGTACGTCGCCGATCCCGACGCCGGGCGGGCCCGGCGCGATCTCGACCGTGCGACGGCCATGCTGGTCGGCTACGCCGATCCGCGCCCGATCGGCGCGCCGATCCCCTCCTGAGCGCCGGTTGCCGGGCCGCGATCCGCTGGTCTACCGTCGACTCGGTCGGTTGACCGAGTCGACGTCGGGGTGGCGATGGAGCAGGTGGACGTCGTGGTGATCGGCGCCGGGCTGTCCGGCCTGGTCGCCGCGCGGGAGCTGCACCGGCGGGGCGTCGACGTGCTGGTCCTGGAGTCGGCCGACCGGCCGGGCGGGCGCGCGCTGACCGAGACCACCGCGCTCGGCTCCCGGGTCGATCTGGGCGGCCAGTGGATCGGCCACGGCCACCACCGGATCACCGCGCTGGCGGCCGAGCTCGGCGCGACCCCGTTCCGGATGCACACCGGGACACTGCCCACGGTGCTCGACGGCGGCCGGGCGCTCCCGGCGGCCGCGCCGCCGGTGCTCGTCGCCGGGCTCGCGCTCGCCGGGATCGAGCTGCTCTCCCGCACCGGCGTCCCGCGGCGGGCCGGCGACCACACGCTGCGGTCGCTGCTGGACCGGGTGCCCGGGCGCACCGCGCGCCGGCTGCTGGAGGTCGCGCTGTCCGCAGCGTGGACCGCCGATCCGGACCGGTTCTCGGTCCGGGCGATGACCCGGATGGTGCGCAGCCAGGGCGGGCTGCGCGCCGCGCTGGGCACCCGCGGCGGCGCCCAGGACACCCTGCTCGTCGAGGGGATGGGTGCGCTGGTCGACGGTCTGGCCGCCGGGCTCGGGGAGCGGCTGCGGCTCGGGGAGCGGGTCGTCGCGGTCACCGACGACGGGACGGGCGTCACCGTGCACACCGCCACCGGCCCGGGCACCGGCACCGTGCGGGCCGGGCGGGTGGTGGTCACCGCACCCCCGCCGACGGCCGCCCGGATCCGGTTCGACCCGCCGCTCCCGCCGGAGCGCGCCGCGCTCGGGACGGACCTGTACATGGGTTCGGTGCACAAGGCGATCGCGGTCTACGAGCGCCCGTTCTGGCGGGACCGCACCAGCGCGGAGCTGCTGGTTCTCGATCCCCCGGGCCGGGCGGTGTTCGACAGCGGACCGCCGGAGGGGCCGGGACACCTGTGCGTGCTCGTCGCCGGTCCGGCGGCACGGGAGATCGACGGCCTGGACCCGGCCGAGCGCCGCGAGCGGCTGCTCGGGCCGCTCGCCGCGCACCTCGGCGGGCAGGTGCGCGAGCCGGTCGGCTGGCACGAGAAGTCCTGGCACCTCGACGAGCACGCGGGCGGCGGCTATCTCGCGCTCCCGCTGCCCGGCACCACCGACGGGTTCCCGCCGGTCCCGTCCGCACCGGTGGGGAACGTGCACTGGGCGGGCAGCGAGACCTCCGCCGAGCATCCCGGCTACCTGGAGGGTGCGGTCGCGGCCGGCCTGCGGGTGGCCGGCGAGCTGCATGATCACCGTCCCGGTGCGTGACACCGCGGAATCCGCGGCCCCGCGCACCACGACGGCGATCTTCCGTGCGCGGGGCGGTAGCGTCACGGGATGAGTGACGTCGGGACGGTCGCGGCCCGGGCGCTGTACGAGACCCGCAACGGCGGGACGGCGGTACTCGGCTCCGACAGCGGGGCCCGCGCCGTCGTGCAGTGGATCTGCTTCGGGCCGCGGGGCTACGTGTTCGAGGTGCCCGATCCGGCCAAGCACCGCCCGGGGTGGGTGCAGCGCTCGGTCGGGCGGCTGCTCGGCCGGGCCGACGCCGATCCGCCCGGCCTGGACGAGCGCCAGGTCCGCGGCCTGGAGGCGCTCGGCTTCGTCCCGGGCGAGCACGGCCACGAGCGGGAGCTGCGGGCCGGCGAGCTCGGCCAGGACGGGCTGGTGCATCTCGTCGTCGGCGCGCTGGAGGCGGTCGGCCTGGACGGCGATCCGCTGTCCTGCGAGGTCTTCGACACCTGATCTTCCGACCATCCCGGAAAGATCCTCACCAGACCCTGTTCACTCGTCGGACGGTCGCAGCAGGTCCGACAGCGCCGCGCAGGACTCGCGCAGCGCGTCCAGGCCGGCGCTGACGACCGGCCGGTGCTGTGAGCCGGCGCGGACCGCGGCGATCACCCGGCGGATCGGCACCGGCGGGGCCCCGATCCGCAGCCGCCGGGTGTCGTGCCGGGCCGGCAGGTCGGCCAGCCGCGGGACCAGCGCCACCCCGAACCCGTACGACACCAGCGCGGCGCCGGTGTCCCACTCGTCGGCGAAGTGCGCGATGTCCGGCGCGAACCCGGCGCCGGCGCAGGCCAGGGTGACGAGCTGGTGGTAGGCCCGGCCGGGGTTGCTGCAGATCCAGCGGTCGGCCGCGACGTCGTCCAGCCCGACGTCGGTCCGGCCGACCAGCGGATGGTCCGGCCCGACCAGCAGGTCCAGCGGCTCGTCGTAGAGCGTCCACTGCTCGAACGCCGGATCGGTGACCGGCGGGATGCCCGCCGTCGCCACCACCACGACGACGTCGGTCTCGTCGGCCGCGAGCAGCTCGAACGCCCGGGCCGGCTCGGTCTCGCGCAGCTGCAGCCGCAGCGCCGGGTGGCTGCGGCGCAGCCGGTCGAGCGTCTGCGGGACGACCGCGGCGGCGGCCGTGGAGAACCCGCAGAACCGCAGCGCGCCGCCCATCTCGCCGTGCCGGTGCGCGTCCAGCTCGGCCCGGGCCCGCTCCCACTGCGCGGCCAGGGTCTCGCCGTGCACCAGCAGGGTGCGCGCGGCCGGCGTGAGCCGCACCCCGCGCCCGTCCGGCTCCAGCAGGGTGACGCCGAGCTCGCGGGCGAGCGCCTGCATCTGGTGCGACGCCGCCGACGTCGTCATCCGGCAGACCTCGGCGGCGGCGGTCACGGTGCCGTGCCGGGCGATCGCCTGAAGCACCCGCAGTCGCCGGTCGATCATCTCGAAACCGTACAAGATCCCTAGTTCAACTCTGCGATGGACGTGAACGCTCCGCGTTCCGACACTGGCCCCCGTGAGCACCTACCACGCGATCGTCGTCGGGCTCGGCGGACTGGGGTCGGCGGCGCTGCACCGGCTCTCCCTCGAACACGGCCCGGGCGTGCTGGGCGTCGAGCAGTTCGAGCTGGGACACCACCGCGGCGCCTCCCAGGACCACTCCCGGATCATCCGGCTCGCCCAGCACCAGGAGCACTACGCGGCGCTCGCCGCGCCGGCCTACAAGGCGTGGGCCGAGGTGGAGGCCGAGTCCGGGCAGCAGCTCGTCACCCGCACCGGCGGGCTGGTGATCGAGGACCGGATCGCCCGCGCCGGCACCGCGACCGGCACCCGCAACATCGAGGGCTACACCGCGATGTTCGACCGCTTCGGTGTCGGCTACGAGCTGCTCGACGCCGACGAGCTCGCCCACCGCTGGCCGCAGTTCCGGCCCGCGGGCGGTGAGCAGGCGCTCTACCAGTCCGAGTCCGGCATCGTCGACGCCGCCCGGGCGAACGCGGTGCACGTCGCACTCGCCCGGGCGCACGGCGCCGCCGTCCGCACCCACACTCCGGTCCGCGCGATCCGCCCGGACGGCGACGGCGTCGCCGTCGTCACCGACGACGGGACGCTGCTCGCCGATCGCGTCGTCGTCACCAGTGACGCCTGGACCAACCAGGTGCTCGCCGGCACCGGCGTGACCCTGCCGCTGACCGTCCTGCAGGAGCAGGTCACCTACTACGCCACCCCGCACCTCGCGGAGTTCGCGACGTCCCGGTTCCCGGTGTTCATGTGGCACGGCCGGCACAACTTCTACGGCTTCGGCGTCCACGGCGAGATGGCCACCAAGCTCGGCCAGCACATGGGCGGGCACGAGACCACCGCCGACGACCGCACCTTCGAGCCCGATCCGGTGCGCCGCGACCGCTACGCGCGGTTCGTCGAGCGGCACATCCCCCGGTTCGGCGGGCCGGAGCTGTACTCGAAGACCTGCCTCTACACCGTCCCGCCGGACCAGGACTTCGTGCTCGACACCGTGCCGGGGCACCCGCAGATCGTGGTCGCCGTCGGGGCCGGGCACGCGTTCAAGTTCGCCGCGCTGATCGGCGGGCTGCTCGCCGACCTGGCGGCCGGTCGCGCACCCGCGCACCCGCTCGACGCCTTCTCGATCACCCGGCCGGCCCTCACCGATCCGGCCTTCCCGCGCAGCTTCCACACCTGAACCACCCCGGGAGGGGGAACCCGATGTCCACCGACGCCGTCACCACCGCGTCCGGCGGCAGCCCGCACGACGCGCTGCCCGCCCGGCCGATGAACCCGGAGCTGTTCACCGACGAGCTCACCTACCGGCACACCCGGCTGCCGGTGGACCGCGCGTCCACCCTGCTCCCGGACGCCTACACCTCCCCCGCGTTCTTCGCCCTGGAGCGGGAGCGGGTGTTCGCCTCCGGCTGGGTCGCCGTGGGGTTCGTCGCCGACGTCGACCGGCCGGGCGCCTGCGTCGTCGTCGACGTCGCGGGCCGGTCGGTGATCGTCACCCGCAACCGGCACGGCGAGCTGCGCGGCTTCCACAACGTCTGCCGGCACCGCGCCACCCGGCTGCTCGACGCCGACGCCCGCGAGGTCGGGCGGCGCGGCCGGATCCGCTGCCCGTACCACAGCTGGACCTACGACACCGACGGTGCGTGCCTGGGCACCCCGCTGTTCGAGGGCTCGGACGTGCCCCGGGGCGAGGAGGCGGTGTTCGACACGTCGGCGGCGGCCGCGTTCGACCGGGCCGACATGGGCCTGCTCCCGGTCGCCGTCGACACCTGGGGTTTCCTGCTGTTCGTCAATCTCGATCCGGCACCGGGGACGCTCGCCGCGCAGCTCGGGGACCTGTCGTGGCGGTTCGCCGACCACCACCTCGACGGCTGGGTACCGCTGCGGCGCCGCAGCTACGACGTCGCCGCGAACTACAAGCTCGTCGCCGAGAACTTCATGGAGTACTACCACCTGCCGTGGGTGCATCCCGAGCTCAACAAGGTGTCCCGGTTCTCCGACCACTACCGCTGGCAGGGCCCCGGGATGTACACCGGCATGTGCACGACGCCGGTGTCGCGCAACACCGACGCCGGCGGCTGGGACGGCCTCCCCGCGCTGAGCACGCTCGGCGCGCGCGACGCCGACGCCGGCCGCTTCGTCTGGCTGTTCCCGAACACCGCGCTCGTCGTGCTCCCGAACCACGCGTTCGTGCTGCTCAACCGGCCGGTCGCGGCCGACCGGACGGTGGAGACCGCGGTGCTGCTCACCCATCCCGAGGCGGCCGCCGCGCCGGACGCCCAGGACGGGCTCGACCAGCTCGAACGGTTCTGGGACCTGGTCAACACCCAGGACCTGGAGATCGTCGAGCGGGTCCAGGACGGCATCGCGAACCCCGCCTACCGGGGCGGCCGGATGTGCTTCCGCTTCGAGGAGCCGCTGCACCGCTTCCAGAACATGATCATCGACCGGATGGTCGGGACCGACCGGGTGCCCGCCGGTGACGACGAGACGATGACCCGGATGTTCCCCGACCCGACGTGACCGCAGGGCTCACCCCCGGTGCCCCCGGGCGGCCGCGTCGATCCGGTCGTACAGCGCCGGCGACGTCGCCTCGTCGGCGAGATTGCCGACCTCCGCCCGGTGCCCGATCGCGCCGTCGACCGTCTCGCGCAGGATGTCGGCGTGCCCGGCGTGCCGGTGCGTCTCCGCGACCAGGTGCACCAGCACCCGGTGCAGGGTGACCGTGGCGCGCTCGGCGGGCCAGTGCGGGACGGTCCCCTCCGCGTCCGGCGCGAGCGCGGCGACGGTCGCGTCGGAGTGCGCCCACACCCGCCGGTAGAGGTCGACGACGTCGGCGCGGGACTCGCCGGGCGCCGCGAACAGGTCGACGACCGGATCGGTCCACACCTGCTCCATCCAGGCCGGGGCGTCCGGGAACGGGCGACCGAACGTGCTGCCCAGGTACCCGGCCTCGACCAGCGCGAGATGCTTGACCAGGCCGAGCAGGTTGGTCCCGGACGGGACCAGCGGGCGGCGGACGTCGTACTCGCCGAGCCCGTCCAGCTTCCAGAGCATCACCTCGCGTCCGGTCTGCAGGTATCCGCGCAGCGTCTCCTTGTCGTCCATCCCCGGGACCCTGCCCCCTCGGATGGGGGATGGCGACCCCGCACCTCCCGCCGTCCACGGGATGGGAGCGGCCCGCCCCGCGGCGGACGCTCGTCGTATCCGCGACATGCGACTCCACGAGATACGACACAGAGGACACCTGCGATGACCGACCAGCTCACCACCACCGAACCGCTGTCGTTCGACGGCACCCTGCTGCACCCCGGCGACCCCGGATGGGACGACGCCCGCCGCGCCTGGCAGCTGCGCGCCGACCAGCACCCCGCCGCGATCGTCCGGGCCGGCTCGGTCCGCGACGTGATCACCACCGTCCGCCGGGCCGCGGAGCTCGGCCTGCGGGTCGCCCCGCAGGCGACCGGGCACAACGCGGGCCCGCTCGGCCCGCTCGACGGCACCGCCCTGCTGCGCACCGGCGACCTGCGCGACGTCACCATCGACCCGCAGCGGCGGATCGCCCGGGTCGGGGCGGGCGCGCTGTGGGGCGACGTGACCGTCGCCGCGGCCGAGCACGGCCTCGCCGCGCTCGCCGGCAGCTCCCGCGACGTCGGCGTCGTCGGGTACACCCTCGGCGGCGGCGTGTCCTGGCTGGGCCGGGCGCACGGACCGGCCGCCGGCCAGGTCACCGCCGCGGAGATCGTCACCGCGGACGGCGAGCTGCTCCGGGTCGACGACGAGCACCATCCCGACCTGTTCTGGGCGATCCGCGGCGGCGGCGGCTCGTTCGGCGTCGTCACCGCGCTGGAGTTCCGGCTGTTCCCGATCACCGAGGTGCAGGCCGGCGCGCTGTTCTGGCCGATCGAGCGCGCCGCCGAGGTGCTGCACGCCTGGCGCGAGTGGGCGGACGAGGTCCCGGACACGGTGACCTCGGTCGGGCGGCTGCTGCGCTTCCCGCCGCTGCCCGAGATCCCCGAGCCGGTGCGCGGCCGGTCGCTGGTCGCGATCGAGCTGGCCTCGCTGGAGGGCCCGGTCGCGACCGAGCTGCTGCTGCGCAGGCTGCGCGCACTCGGGCCGGAGATGGACACCGTCCACTCGCAGTCCCCGGTCGACCTGGCCGACCTGCACATGGACCCGCCGACACCGGTCCCCGGGATCGGTGACGGCACCGGTCTGGCCGCGTTCCCGGTCGAGTCGCTGGACGCGCTGCTCGCCACCGTCGGCCCGGATTCGACGCTGCCGCCGCTGCTGTCGGTGGAGATCCGGCAGCTCGGCGGGGCGCTGGCCCGCCCGGTCGGCGCCGTCTCCGGGCTGGACGCGGCGGTGGTCGTGTTCGCGGTGACGATCGCGCCCGACGACGGCGCGGCCGCCGCGGCGACCACCACACTGGACGCGCTCGCGTCCGCGCTCGCCCCGTGGGCCGCCGAGTCGACGTACCTCAACTTCGTCGAGCGGGCGGGGACCCGGACGTTCCCGGCGGCGACCCTGCGCAGGCTGCGGTCGGTGAAGACGACCTACGACCCGGCCGACCGGATCCGGGCGAACCATCCGGTCGCCCCGTTCGGTCCCGCCGGGTCCTGAACGGGCTGTCGGGTAGCGAAGGGACTACGGACGACCGGGATGTGCACGCGTCCCGCCCGGGTGACCCTGGGCGGGACGCATCCGCGTGTCCCCGTCCCCACCGCCCCGGGAGAGCCACCGTGCCCCAGCCCGTTCCCGCCGTCCGGCCACAGCCGACCGAGGCGGGTGATCCCGGCCGCCGGATCCTCGTCACCGCATCGTCGCGGCTGCGCCGGGCCGTGCCGTTCGACGCCGCGGGCTGGTTCGCGGTGGACCCCGGCACGTTGCTGCCGACCTGCCCGGTGCTGATCGAGAACGTCGTGCCCGGCCGGTGCGAGGACTACTGGCTGCGCGAGGGCACCGTCGAGGACGTGACGCTGTTCCGCGACCTGGCCCGCCATCCGACACCCGCGGCCACCCTGCTGTCGGCGACCGGGGGCAATCCGCGGCGCAGCGCCCGCTACCGCGACTACCTGGAGCCCAACGGGTTCGCCGACGAGCTGCGGATCGCGCTGCGGGTCGGCGACCGCACCTGGGGGTGGCCGTGCTGATGCGGACGGCCGACCGGCCGGCGTTCTCCCGGCGCGACGTCGACCGTGCGGTCGCCGCGGGCCCGGCGGTCGCGGCCGCGCTCGCGGCGCTGAACACCGCACAGCACCCGGACGACGCGGCCGGCGGCCCGGACTGCCCGGGCGTCGCCGTCTACACCGGCTGGGACGCGCCGCCGACCGTCGACGCGCAGGCCCGCCGGTGGCTCACCGAGCTGGCCGGGACCGACTGGGTGCACGACCGGACGTTCCGCACGACGGCGACCGCGCTGATCTCGCGCGCCGACGCGGTGGCGGCCGGCCGGGACGGCGGACCGGCCACGATCCGGGTCCGCACCCGGACCGGGCGGTGGCTCGCGCTGCACGCCTCCCGCCAGCAGCCGCTCAGCGACCCCCGCACCCCGGACGACGCGGCCCCCGCGGTGATCGTCGTCGGGCCGGCCGCGCCGACCCAGGTCGCGCCGCTGCTCGCCGGTGCCTACGGGCTGAGCCCGCGCGAGCAGGAGGTCACCGCGGCGGTGGCCCGCGGACTGTCCACCGCCGACGCCGCCCGGGAGCTGCACATGTCGCCGCACACCGTCCGCGACCACCTGAAGGCGATCTTCGGCAAGCTCGGCGTGAGCTCGCGCGGCGAGCTCGTCGCCCGGCTGTTCGCCGACCGGGCGCTGCCCGCGCTGGTCGATCCGGCCGCGCACACCACGGCCGGCGTGCTCGCCGCGGGCTGAGGACCGGCCGGGCCCCGCCGCACCGGTCCGAGTTCGTGCGGCGGCCCGCAGCCGGTGCGGCGGCGGGTCGCTCAGCTGTGGTCGGCGGCCGTCACCGGTCGCGCGGCCGCAGTGCCCCGGCGTACGCGGCGACGGCCCCGGCGAGCGCGCCGAGCGCGTCCAGCTGCTCCGGGGTGAGGGCGTCGACCAGCACCGCACGCACCGCCCGGTCGTGCCGCCCGCGCACCTGCTCGACGAACGCGCAGCCGCTGCGGGTCACCGCGACGGCGACGCCGCGGCGGTCGCCGCGGGAGCGGCTGCGGCGGACCCAGCCGCGCTCCTCGAGCCGGGCCACGGCGTGCGCGAGCCGGCTGCGCGACCAGCCCGCCTCGTCGGCCAGCGCGCCCATCCGCAGCGGGGTCCCCGGTCGCGCGGCGAGCACCGCGAGGATCTCGAAGTAGGTCAGCGGGATCCCGGCGTGGTCCAGCAGGTCCCGCTCGACGTGCTCGACGAGCAGCCGGCCCAGGCCGCGCAGCGAGGTCCAGGCGGCGCGCTCCGGCCCACTCAGCAGGTCGTCGGGGGCGGCGGCGGCCGGGTGGGACGGCGCGGCCGGGGCGAGCCGTGACATGGCGTGGTTCTCCCTGGTCGGTGGTCCTCCCAGGGTCGCGCCGGTCCCCCGGCCGGCCCATCCCGTGCCCGGCGGGAAGCACGCCGGTCCCCTCCCCCATCGGCGGGGGGTGCCCCGGGAACGGACCCGGCCGCGCGGGATCGGCACGGGCCGCCGTCCGGCGGACGCTTGCGGTGGCAACGACCCGAGCGAGGAGAGATCCCATGAGTACCCGAACCCTGATCACCGGGGGCGTCGTCGTCCCCGTCGACCCGCAGGTCGAGAGCGGCACCGGCGTCGACGTCCTGATCGACGGCGGCCGGATCGCCGCCGTCGGCCGCGATCTCGGCCACGTCGACGCCGAACGGATCGACGCCACCGGCACCGTCGTGATCCCCGGCTTCGTCGACACCCACCGGCACACCTGGGAGACCGTGCTGCGCGGCGCCCTGCCCGCGACCACCCTGGACGGCTACCTCGGCCACCTCGCCGGGGTGGTCGGCCCGGTCGTCCGCCCGCAGGACGTGTACGCGGGCACCCTGCTCGGCGCGCTGGAGGCGCTCGACGCCGGCATCACGACGCTGCTGGACTGGGCGCACGCCAACAACACCCCCGAGCACGCCGACGCCGGCGTGCGGGCGCTGACCGAGGCGGGCATCCGCGCGGTGTACGCGCACGGCACCCCGGCCCGCGGCGACTGGTGGCTCGGCTCCGTGCACCCGCATCCGGCGGACGCCCGCCGCGTCCGGGAGCGCTACTTCGCCTCCGACGACGGGCTGCTCACCTTCGCGCTCGCCGTCCGCGGCCCCGGGTTCACCACCCCCGAGGTGGTCGCCGCCGACTGGCGGCTCGCCCGCGACCTGGCTGCCCGGATCTCGGTGCACGTCGGCATGCGGGTCACCGACATGCGGACCGCGGCCGTCGCCGAGCTGGACGCCGCCGGGCTGCTCGGCCCGGACACCACCTACATCCACGCCAACACCACCACCGACGCCGAGCTGGACCGGATCGCCGCCACCGGCGGCACCCTCTCGATCGCCCCCTACGTGGAGATGCTGATGGGCCACGGGCATCCGCCGATCGGCCGGGCCCGGGACCGCGGTCTCGCGCCGTCGCTGTCGGTCGACGTGGCGACCTCGGTGCCCGGCGACATGTTCACCCAGATGCGGACCGCGCTGGCGGCCGGCCGGATCGCCGGGCTGGGCGACGACGTCGACGTGCCGTTCGCGCCGGACCTGACCCACACCGGGGTGCTGGAGATGGCCACCCGCCACGGCGCCGTCGCGAGCGGGCTCGGCGACCGGACCGGCACGCTGACCCCCGGCAAGGCGGCCGACGTGGTGCTGGTGCGCGCCGACGCCGTCAACACGGTGCCGCTGCTCGACCCGGTCGCCACCGTCGTCACCTCGGCCGGCACCGCGAACGTCGACACGGTGCTGGTCGGCGGGACCGTCCGCAAGCGGCACGGCCGGCTGGTCGGGGTGGACCTGGCCCGGCTGCGCGCGCTCGCCGAGGACAGCCGCGACGCGGTGCTCGGCGGCGTGCCGGTGGGGGCGTCCGCCTGAGCGGCACCGCCCGAACCCGCCTCGGCCCGCTCCGCGGCGGACAACCGGGGGGCCCGCGGTTGTCCGGCCGGGACAGCGTGCGGCCCGCCCGGCGGACCTAGGGTCGGGGTCGGTCCGGCGACGACGCCGGCGTCGGGAAGGAGACGGCTCCATGGCGGAGGCACGACGGACCGGGGGCGCCCTCGGGATGATCGAGACCAAGGGCCTGGTCGGGGCGGTCGAGGCCGCGGACGCGATGGTGAAGGCGGCCAACGTCGAGATCGAGGGCTACCGGACCCTGCGCAACGGGCAGGTCTCGGTGCTGGTGCGCGGCGACGTCGGCGCGGTGAACGCGGCGATCGCCGCCGGGCGGGCCGCCGCGGTCCGGGTCGGCGAGCTCTACAGCAGCCACGTCATCCCGCGCCCGCACGGCGACACCGAGCAGATCGTCACCGACGCGATCCAGCCGACCCGCTGACGGGGCCGCGGCGTCAGCGTTCCGGCTCGGACCCGGCGCCGTCGGCCTCACCGTCGGCCCGGGTCACCTGCAGCAGCCGGAGCGCGAAGTCGGCCCGCATCCGGTCCTCGTGCCGGCCCAGGTCCAGCCCGGTGAGCTGGCGGATCCGCTCCAGCCGGTAGCGCAGCGTCTTGTGGTGCACGAACAGCCGGTCGGCGGCCAGCTTCTGCGAGCAGTCGGCGTCGAAGAACGCGCGCAGCGTGCGCACCAGCGAACCGTCGTTGTCCCGGTCGTAGTCGAGCAGCGGGCCGGTCACCTCGTCGACGAAGGTCTGCAGGTCCGGGTCGTCGCCCGAGCCCAGCAGCAGCCGGACGATGCCGAGCTCCTCGTAGAGGAACACGTTCCGCCCGCCGAACCGCTTCGCCGCTGAGAGCGCGGTCCGCGCCTCGTTCAGCGCGCTCGGGAGATCGACGACCTCGGCGTGCTCCCGGCTGATCCCCCAGGTCAGCTGCAGCTCCGGCACCTCCTCGTGGATGGCCGCCGCGAACGCGTTGACCAGGTCCTTGGCGCCGCTGCGGTCGAGATCAGCGGCGATCGCGACGAGCAGGTCGCCGCGCAGGCTGGCCAGCGCCAGCCCGCGGCCCTGCAGGGTCCGCACGGTCCGCAGCACCCGCCTGCGGACCCGGTCGGTCTGCGAGGTGTCCCAGCCGAGCCGGGTGGCGAGGCCGTCGATGTCCTCGATCCGGCCGTGCAGCACCCGCAGTCCGCCGGCCAGGTGCACGTTGAGCTGCTGCGCCCGCGTCCGGGCGGCGAGCCGGTGCTCGACCGGTCCCTGCAGCAGGTCCCAGAGCACCTGCTCGGACGCCTCGGCGCGGGCCCGGCTCGCCGCCCGCTCGCGCAGCAGCGCCAGCGAGCAGGCCATCGCCACCTGCACCGCGACCGCGTCGAGCAGGTCCCCGGTCCGGTCGGTGCGCACCAGCAGCACCTGGCCGACCTGGTCGCCGTCGGCGTGGACCGGCCGGGCCAGCGCCCGCCGGTCGGTGAGCGCCGGCCCGGCGGTGCCGACCGGCAGGGCATCCGGCAGCTGGGACACCAGATCGCGGGCGCGGTGCCCGGCGATCCGCACCCCGTCCGGCCCGTACACGCCGATCTCGCAGCTCAGCTCGGTGGCGACGGTGCGGGCGATGGCCGGCAGCCCGCCGCCGCCGATCACGATCTGCAGCAGGTCCTGCTGCAGCCGGGAGGTCCGGTCGAGCACCGAGACCTGCTGCTGGAGCGCGTCCCGGGCGCGGCCGAGCCGGTCGGCGGCGGCGGCCTGCTCGTCGTAGAGCCGGGCGTTGTCGATCGCGATCGTCGCGAAGTCGGCGAGGGTGACCATCCGGCGCATGTCCCGGTCGGTGAACACCGAGCGGCGCCGCCGCCACACCTCCAGCACGCCGAGGAACTCGCCGCGCAGCCGGAGCGGGACGGCCAGCGCCGACCGGGTCTCCTCGCGTTCGGCCAGCGACATGAAGTCGTCGCTGATCGTGCGGTCCTCCAGGTAGGAGTCGACCTTGGCCGGTTCGCCGGTGAGGAACACCAGCCCGGCGACGCCCTGGCCGCGGCGCATCTGCAGCCGCGCCGTCTCGGTGGAGCGGTTGCCGACGCAGGCGCGCATCTGCACGACGTCGCCGTCGCGGAGCATCACCCCGCAGATGTCGGACTCGAGCAGCCGCAGGGTCTGCTCGGCGACGGTCAGCAGCACCTCGTCGAGGTCGCGCACGGTGAGCAGCCGCCGGGACACCTCCCGCACCGCGTCGGTCTCGGCGGCCGCCGCGTCGACGTCGCTGCGGGACCGGGTGCGGATCAGCTGCAGCGACAGCCAGGCCCGGCCCTGCCGCAACCGTTCGACGACGTCCGGGCCGAGCGCGGCGTCCGGGTCCCAGCAGAGCGCGGCCGGGCCGTCCGCCCCGACGATCAGGCCGGACCGGGCGGGGACCGACGCCGGTCCGCCCGGCGGCAGCCCGGCCGACCCGACACCGGATCCGGCCAGCACCTGCCAGCGCTCGTCGCACCAGGCTGCGACGGTCACCGGGGTGCCGGCGAGCATCGCCGCCTGGGTCGCGAGGTCGTCGGCGGCGCGCTCGGTGTCCGCCGGCACCGAGGCCAGCAGCCGGGACAGCCCGTCGGGCCGGGATCCGACGCGGGCCGGGTCGAGTGTCGTCATCCCACCCCCGCCGTCAGAGCGCGATCAGTGACTTGAGGGTACGTCGCCGCGCCATCCGCCGGTACGCGTCCGGGGCGCCGTCGAGCGGCACCGTCTCCTCGGCCACCACGGCCGGATCGACGGCACCGGACCGGACCAGCGCGAGCAGCTGGTCGCCGTCGCGCATCAGGTCGCCGATGGCGAACCGCAGCGACAGCTCGTCGGCGAAGGCCCGGCCGGCGGGCAGCGACCAGTCACCGGCGTGCACCCCGACCGACACCACGGTCCCGCGCCGGCGCACCAGCTCGAACGCCGCGTCCAGGCCGTGCGGCCCGCCGACCGCGTCGATCACCACGTCGGCGCCGCGGCCGTCGGTGAGCAGCCGCGCGGAGGGCTGCGCGTCGGCCGGGTCCACCGCGACCGAGCCCTCCCGGCCGGCGAGGTCGCGCCGGGCGGCGACCGGTTCGACGAGCAGCACGGTGCCCGCGCCGCAGGCCTGCGCGGCCAGCGCGGCGAGCTGCCCGACCGGTCCGCCGCCGAGCACGGCGACGGTGTCGCCGGGCAGCGGATCGGCGCGCCGGACGGCGGCGTAGCCGGTGGCCAGGGTGTCGCCGAGGAAGACGGCGGCGTCCGGGGAGATCCCGTCGGGCACCGCCCGCAGGACGGTGTCGGCGAACGGGACCCGGACCAGCTCGGCCTGGGCGCCCGGCAGCGGCGGCCCGAACGCGGTGCCGGTGCCGAAGAAGCGGCGCTGCGGGCACTCCCAGTGGTCGCCGCGCCGGCACCACCAGCAGGAACCGCAGGCGGTGAAGTCGGCGCCGACGACGGTGTCGCCGGGCCGGTGCGCCGCCACCGCGGCGCCGGTCTCCACGACCTCCCCGACGAACTCGTGGCCGAGCACGGCGCCGACGTCGAGCCCGTCGCCGTGCGCGACGGTGTGCAGGTCGGTCCCGCAGACGGCGGCCCGGCGGACCCGCACGATCGCGTCCGCGGGCTGCTCCAGCCGCGGGTCGGGCACGTCCGACACCCGGACCGTGCCGTCGCCGGCGAAGGTGACCGCGCGCATCACGCCGCCGCGGCGAGCTCGGCCACCCGTTCCCGGATGCGGTCGGCCGCCGCCCGCAGCGCGGTCAGCTCGTCGGGCCGCAGGTCCAGGGTGACGATCTCGCGCAGCCCGTCCCGGCCGAGCCGGGCCGGCAGCCCGACGTAGACGTCGGAGATGCCGTAGCTGCCGTCGGCGAGCACCGCGGCGGGCATCACCTCGCCGGTGTCGGCGGCCATCGCCAGCACCATCCGGGCCGCAGACATCCCGGGCGCCATGAACGCGCTGCCGGACCGGAGCAGCCCGACGACCTCGCCGCCGGACCCGCGGGCCCGGGACACGACGGCGTCGAGCTCGGCGGCCGGGACGGCCGCGGTCAGCGGACGGCCGCCGGTGCCGGCGGTGGACAGCGGGATGACCATCTCCTCGCCGTGGCTGCCCAGCGCCCACGCCTCGATCCGGTCGGCGCGGGCGACGCCGGTCAGGGCGGCCAGCGCCTGGAAGCGGGCGGTGTCGAGCACCCCGGCCATCCCGAGCACCCGGCCGGACGGCAGCCCGGAGGCGGCCCAGGCGTGCTGGGTCATCTCGTCCAGCGGGTTGGTGACGACGACGATCACCGCCCGCGGGGAGGTCGCCGCGACCTGCCGGGCGACGTCCCCGACGATCGCCGCGTTCGTGCTGATCAGGTCGGAGCGGCTCATCCCCGGTGTGCGCGGCTTCCCGGCGGTGATGATCACGTAGTCGGCCGGGCCCGCCTCGGCCACGGTCGCCGCACCGCGCACCCGGGTGCCGAACCCGGACAGCGCCGCGGTGTGGGTCAGGTCCAGCGCGATGCCCGCGGCCCGCCCCGCGTCGATGTCGACCAGCACGACCTCGGCGAACACGTCCGCATCGGCGAGCCGCATCGCGGCGATCATGCCGACGTTCCCGGCCCCGACGACGACCACCCGGCCGGTCGCACCGGTCCCCCGGCCGGCCGAGGGGGCGGCGGCCGCGCCGGGCAGCACCGTGCGCGGCAGCGGGGCGCCGCGCCGGAACAGCGCACCCGACGGCGGCCGGACCGGTGGCGGCGGGCCGCCGGACAGCGGGGTGGCCGGTGCGCCGCCGGATGCCGGGCCGGTTGGTGCGTGCACCGTTCCGGCGGAGCCGGACCCCGTTGCCCGAGGGGCACCGGGCCCGGTGGCCGGGGCGTGACCGGCCACGCTGGCCGGGGGCGCCCCGGCACCCGGTGCCGCGGCGGGCGGCGGGCCGGTCACGATCTGCACGGCCAGCTCCCGGGCCCGTTCCCGGGCCAGCGGGGTGACGATGTCGCCGGGCCGCACGTACAGCGTCCCGCCCGCGGCGGCGTCCACCGACGCGGCTCCGTGCACGGTCATCGCCGGTCCTCCCGCCCGTGGATGTCCTCCAGCGCGGCGACCGCGGCGTCCCGGGCGGCCTGCACCGCGCTCTCGGTCCCGGACAGGAACATCCGGCCGAACCGGCCCACCGCGCGCAGCTCGATGACGGTGATGTCGGCGGCCTTCTCCGCCTCGTTCGCGGCGACCGCGATGTAGGCGGCCGGGGCCACCTCCATCACGAACAGGCTCTGCCCGGGCATCAGCATCGAGCCCTTGCGCCACTTGTTGAGCAGCTGCGCCTGGTAGGGGTGCACGTTGGTGATGAACTGGGTGGAGGCGATCGTCGGGTGGATCCGGTCGGCCTCGGTCATCCCGAGCTCGTCGAGGATGGCCTGCCCGGACGCCAGCACCTCGGCCTGCTGCTCGGAGTGGATCTCCAGCAGGCCGAACTCGCGCTCGATGATCTGCAGCGCGGGCCGCACCCCGGCGGCCTTGAGCGCGATGTCGGCGGCCCGGAACACCTCGTTGCCGGGTGCCATCTCGATGTAGAGCTCGGCCATCCCGGCGAGCGGGACGTCGCCCGGGCTGGTCGCGGCGATGTGCGCCGCGCACTGCGGCTGCATCCGGTCGACGAAGGCGTAGGTGCGCAGGGTGGGGGTCGCGCTCATGCCCGCTCCCCCGCCCTGGCGATCCCGACCGGGGTGATGAGCAGGGCGTGCGGATAGGTCACGACGGTTCGCTCCAGGTAGCCGGCCAGCACGTCGTCCGCGCCGGGGATCATCAGGGCGCCGCCCGCCAGGTGCAGCGGCAGGTCCTCGGCGCCCGCGGTCAGTGCGCGGACGTTCTCCGCGATCCGTTGCAGCCCGGGGACCAGGATCGGGAGCGCCTCGCGGGGATGCGACCGCTTGCGGGCCTCGGCCTCCTCGACGCCGATCCCGAGCGCACCGGCCAGCACCAGGTCGAGGTGGTGGCCGCCGCCGGGGCGGTCGTCGAGCCGGACCAGCTCGCCGTCGCGGTAGACGCCGACCCCGGTCGAGCCGCCCCCGACGTCGACGACGACGCCGTCGCGCACCTCCAGCGTGCGCTGTGCCGCGCCGACCTCGTCGACCAGGACGACCTCGTCGAACCCGGCGGACTCGCAGACGTAGGTGCAGGCCCGGGCGTCCGCGACCGGGATGCACGGCGGGTAGGCGGTGGCCGCGCTGCGCAGCTCGACGCCGAGTGCGGCCTCCGCCCGCTCGCGGAGCCGCCGCACGGTGGCGGTGGCCCGGGCGAAGTCCACGACGACGCCGTCGGCCAGCGCGCCGGACGGGTGGCTCTGCACCCAGACCGGGTGCTCCCGGCCGTCCGGGGCCACCGCGAGGACGACCAGCACGCATCCGGCCGTCCCGAGATCGACCCCGGTCCGGAGGGTGTCCGCGGCGGCCACCGCGGCGATCGCGGACCGGTCCGGCCCACCGTCCCCGCCGATCGCCGCGGCGGTGGCGGCCGCCGCGGCGAGCAGCGCCCGCGGGCCGGGCGCCGGCTCCGGGTGGCGAGCCCGCGAGCCCCGGGGGGTCCGCCGCCGGGCGGTGCCGACCGCGGTGGCAGCGGTGCCGACTGCGGTGGTGGTGGCAGTGGTGGTGGCAGTGGTGGTGGCAGTGGTGGTGGCCATCTACAGCTCCACCGGGTCGTAGACGGTCCGCCACGGGCGCACCTCGTGCGCGATCCGCTTGATGTTGATCAGGTGCAGCGGGGTGACGTTGTCCGAGCAGATCGAACCGCTCCAGGTGCCGGTACCGAGCTGGAACGATGGGTCGACCTCGGTCGAGTAGCCCATCCCGCCGAACAGCGCCGGGGTGTTGATCACGATCCGGCCGGCCGGGAGCGCGCCGAACGGCGCGATCTCGGCCGGATCGGCGGCGTGCACCGCGGTGGTGTGCCCCTCGCCGTCGAGCGCCAGGATCTCCCGGCACCGCCGCCATCCGGCCGCGGCGTCGGGCACCTGGTACACCGACAGCACCGGGCCGAGGATCTCCCGGGACAGCGGGGTGTCCGGGCCGACCGTGTCCAGCCGGCAGGCGAGCACCCGGGTGGACGACGGCGCGGTGAACCCGGACAGCTCGGCCAGCCGGACCGCGGTCTGCCCGACCGAGGCGGGTCGCATCGCGCCTCGGTCGTCGAACAGCACCCGGGCCAGCGCGGCCTGCTGGGGCGGGTTCATCCAGTAGGCGCCGCGCTCCTCGAAGGCCGCGAGGAACGCGGGCGCCACCGCGTCGACGACGACCACGGACTGCTCGGCCACGCAGGCCGTCCCGTTGTCGAACGACTTCGAGGTGATGATCATCTCGGCGGCCTCGGCCGGGTCCGGCACGCTGACACCGACGTAGGCGGGCACGTTCCCGGCACCGACCGCGATGGTCGGCTTCCCGCTGGAGTACGCGGCCCGCACCATCCCCGGGCCGCCGGTGGCGAGCACCAGGGCGATCTCGTCACGGCTCATCAGCTCGCGGGTGGCCGGCAGGGTCGGGTTCTCCAGGCAGGACACCAGCCCCTCGGGGGCACCGGCGGCGACCGCGGCCTCGGCCATCACCTGCACGGCGCGCAGCGTGCAGCGCGCCGCCCGCGGATGCGGTGCGTGCACGATCGCGTTGCCCGACTTCACCGCGGCCAGCGACTTGAACAGCGCCGTCGACGTCGGGTTGGTGACCGGGATGATCCCGGCGAGCACACCCATCGGGGACCCGACGGCGGTGACCCGGGCGTCGTCGTCGACCCAGAGCACGCCGACCGCCCGCCGCTCGAGCATCCACTTCGCGACGAAGCCGGTGTTGTAGCGGTTCTTGTAGATCTTGTGCTCGTAGACGCCGTACCCGGTCTCGTCGACGGCGAGCCGGGCGAGCTCCTCGGCGGCCTTCGTCCCGGCCAGTGCCATCGCCCGCACGTAGCGGTCGAGCGTCTCCTGGTCGGTCCCCTCCAGCTCGGCGAACGCCGCGGCGGCGGCGCGGACCTTCGCCCGCACGTCGGCGATTCCGGCCAGGTCGGCGTCGAGCCGTGGATCGGGGGCGGTGGCTGCGGTCATCTCCACACCTCGGGTTCGTCAGTGGTCGACGTGGGCACGCCCGGCCGCCGCTCCGGCGGGACGCCGTGGCGGTGCGACGGACGGGGTGGGAGCGGCTCAGCCCTTGGGCCGGGTCAGGACGGCGAGGATGCCCTCGGTCTCGTCGTGCGGCCGCGGGATGACGTGCACCGACACCACCTCGCCCGCCTTCTCCGCGGCGACCGCGCCGGCGTCGGTCGCGGCCTTCACGGCGCCGACGTCGCCCCGGACCATCACCGTCACCAGACCGCCGCCGATCTCGCGGTGCCCGAGCACCTGCACGTTGGCGGCCTTCACCATCGCGTCGGCGGCCTCGATGGCGCCGACCAGCCCCTTGGTCTCGATCAGGCCCAGCGCGCCGCGCAGGGCGGGGGCGGCCGGGTTCGCAGTCGTCGGAGCCATGGCGTCCTCCTGGTGTGATTCGGTTCAGGTCTTCTGGTAGCTGACGGTGCCGGAGCGGACGACGGTGTCCGCGATCCCGACGACGGCCAGATCGGTGGGCACGTCCGCGCCGGCGGCCACCCGGGCGGCCCCGCCGGTCACCACCAGCACGATCTCGCCGACCCCCGCACCGACGGTGTCGACGGCGACCAGGGTCGGGCCGCCGTCCCGCTCGGGATCGTCGGCGGCGGCCTCCTGCACGAGCAGCAGCGTGAACCGCTCGAGCCCGGGGCCCTTGATCGTCGAGACGACCTGCCCGAGCACCTTGGCGAGCCGCATGCCCGGGCCACCTCCGTCGGTAGACACGTGGTGGCCGGGCGTGCGCCGGACCACCGCTGGCCGGGACAGTACGTCCGGCACGTTCCCGCGGGCCTTATCCGTCCGGGACAACGTCACGGCCGGTCGTTGTCCATCGGCGCTGTGGCCGGGCGGGGGTCCGCGCGGGAGCGTGCTGGATGTCAGGCACAGCCCCGTCGCCCGGCGGCCGGGCCCGCACGCGCCAGGAGGTTCACCGGTGATCCGCCCCGAGGACGCACAGTTCCACGCCCCGACCAGCGACGACCCGCTCTGGGCCGAGACCAACTACTTCGGCCTGTACGCCGGCCAGGACACCGGCCGGCCGCTCAACATCGGCCTGTACGGGCTGTTCCGGGAGCCGCTGGGGGTCGTCGGGTCGACGGTCTCGGTGAACAGCCGCCGGGTCACCGCGCCGTGGGAGGCCGAGTACTGGGACGCCTGGGAGCACCTGGTCGTGCCGCAGCCGTCGAACCTGCTCGACTACGAGCTGGCGAACGGGCTGAAGGTCGTCGCCACCGACCCGCACCGGATCTGGGACGTGTCCTACTCGGATCCGGCCGCCGATCTGGAGATCCGGTTCCGGTACACGGCGCTGCACGAGCCGTACGACATCAACGACCCGGACCAGGACCCGCTCGCCGCCGACCGGGACATGGCGAAGACCTGGGGGCACGCCTACGCCGGCCACTTCGACCAGACCGGGCACTACGAGGGCGAGATCCGGCTGCGCGGGCGGACCACGCCGATCGACTGCGTGTCCACGATGGACCACAGCTGGGGGGTGCGGGCGGAACGGCAGACCTCGCGGCTGAGCTGGCTGCACGCGCACGTCGGCCCGGAGCTGGCCGTGCACGGGCTGTTCGACTTCAGCACCGAGAACGGGCCGGACGGCGAGTCGCCGCTGCGGCTCACCCACGGCTACGTCCTGCACGACGGCGAGCTGCGCGGCCTCAAGGCGGGCTCGGGCCTGACCAAGCGGTCCCGGCTCTACCCGGAGCAGATCTCGATCAGCGTCACCGACTCGGCGGACCGGGTGTGGGAGGCCGAGGGGCAGGCGCTGACGTCGTTCCCGTGGCAGTCCCAGCCGGGCGTCGTCGGGCACAACGCGCTGCTGCGCTGGACGCTGGACGGGCGGACCGGGTACGGCGAGTGCATGGACTTCATCGGCATGGGTGAGCTCGGTGCGATCTACGACCGGGTGCACGGCGGCTCGTGAGCACGGCATGAACGCGCCCCCCGCGACGCCCCGGGCCGAGGCGGTGCTCTTCGACCTCGACGGCACGCTGGTCCAGACCCGCATCGCGTCCTGGACGGTCTTCTCGACGATCAACGACCGGTTCGGGCTCGGCGTCGACGGCCCGGAGCAGTACTTCGACCTGTTCCGCGGCAACGTCTACGACTCGATCGCGAAGCTCTGCCGGGACGAGGAGCAGGCCGCCGAGGTCAAGGAGGCGTTCCTGGCGCTGCTGCGCGCGGAGTACTCGCCGCCGCTGGTGCCCGGCGTCGGGGACGTGGTGCGGCGGCTGGCGGGGCACTGCACGCTCGCGGTGATGTCGTCGAACGCGATGCAGGTGATGCGCCGCGTGCTGACCGACAACGACCTGGCGTTCTGCTTCGCGCACGTGTTCGGCGGCGACGTGATCCCGGACAAGCGGGCCGCGGTGCGGACCTTCCTCGCAGACTCGGCGAACACCTTCGGCCGCCGCTGCTCCGCCGACTACGACGAGGGCGGCCTGCGCCAGGCCCCCGATCTCGCCAGCACGGTGCTGGTCACCGACACCGCCGGGGACGTCCGGGACGCGGTCGAGGTCGGGATCCGCGCGGTGGGGGTCGCCTGGGGGATGCACCCGGCCGAGGATCTCCTCGCAGCCGGCGCCGAGTTCGTCGCGCTGTGGCCGCAGGAGCTCACCGCGCACCTGCTCGGCGACGCCGCGACCCTGCCCCCGGGCGGAGCCTGCGCGATCCCGCCGGACGGAGCCCGGGCCGTCCCGCCGGACGGGGCCCGCGCGCTCCCACCCGGCGGCCCCGGCCCGGCTCCGGCGGCCGGGGCTCCGGCCGGCACCGCCGCGGACCCGGGCCCGATCGCCGCCGGCGGCTGCGGGTGCGGCTGCGCCGGGGAACCCGATCCGGCGGCCGCCGGACGGGTGCGCCGCGACCGGCGGCGGACCGCGGCCGGCACCCGTGCCGCCCCGGGACCCGAAGCCCCGGGCCCGACCGCCGTCCGGCCCGGCCCACCGGACGAGATACTCGACGCGGTGCGGCGGGTGATGCGCAGATGAGCGCGCACGAGCTGGAGGGTGCGTTCAACTTCAGGGACCTGGGCGGACTGCACGCCGGTCCGGACCGGCGGGTCCGGACCGGCGTGCTGTTCCGCAGCGACACCCTGCAGGCGCTCACCCCGGCCGACGTCGATCACCTCACCGACGTGCTGGCGCTGGAGCTCGTCGTCGACCTGCGGATCGGCCCCGAGGCCGTCGAGGAGGGCCGCGGCCCGCTCGCGGCCCGCCCGGTCAGCTACCTGAACGCCCCGCTGCGCGACCTGCCGGTCTCCGACCTGCCGGCCCGCGAGCAGTCGCTGTTCTTCTACCGGGAACACCTGTCGTCGGCCGCATCGCCGCTGGCGACGATCGTGCGCGTGCTGTGCGCGATGGCTGGCCGGCCGACCTTGCTGCACTGCGCCGCCGGGAAGGACCGGACCGGCCTGGTGTCGGCGATGACGCTGCGCCTGCTCGGCGTGGACGACGACGACATCGTGGCCGACTACCTGCGCTCCGGGCCGAACATGGAACGTGTCATGGACCGGTTCCGGACCTGGCCGCGCTACCGGGATCACATGGGGGCCGTCCCGTCCGAGGTCTACCAGGCGAAGGAGTACACGATCCGCGGGTTCCTCACGGCCCTCGACCGGGACCACGGCGGCGCGGCCGGCTGGGCGGGGCGGCGCGGGATCGGACCGGCGGACCTGCAACGGCTGCGCGACGGGCTGCTGGTGCCCACCGGCTGAAGGAGGGAGGAGCGGGCCGGACCCGGGTGCCTCCCGGGCCCGGCCACCGGTCTCATCCGGTCTGCGCCGCCTTGCCCAGCGCCAGCACCAGCGGGCGTGCCCCGTCGGCGTCCACCGCGAAGCGCCGGAACCCCAGACCGAACAGCTGCGCGGCGGCTTCCTCGGGAACCTCACCGGACAGCCGCATCCCGACGGTCCGGCCGTCCCGCACCGCGCCCGCGACACCGTCGAGCAGCCCCCGCACCACCTGGTCGATCTCGGTCCGCGGGTCCACCGCGAGCAGGCCGCGGCGGAGGTACCCGTCGAGCGGCTCGGCGGTGAGCAGCTGGCGGGCCGGGATCCCGAACACGGCGGCCTGCAGCGCCCGGACCTCCACCCACACGACGTCGACGGCGGCGGCGATCCGTGACGCGCCGGCGACGGCCCGCGGGCTGGTCAGGTAGGCACCGACCGAGACCGCGACCGCTCCACCGGACTCCTGGGCGGCCTCGTCGGCGATCGCGCGCAGCGCCGCGGCCTCCGCCGGGTCGCAGACGTGCCGCAGGGCCAGGTGCACCCCCGAGGTGCGGCCCGCGGCGGCCGCGGCCCGGGCGAGTCCCCGCAGCTGGGCGCGGACCAGCGCCGGGCGGCCGAGCGGCATCGCCAGCTCCGGGTGCCGGGTGGTGACCGCGGTCTGCTGCAGCATCTCGCGCGCCTCGTCGGCGACCAGATCGATCGCGCGGACCCCGACCTCGAGGTCCCCGGCGGCGGCGAGCAGCGGGGTGAACTCCTGCTCGACGAGCTCTGCGACCCGGTCGAACGGGCCGTCCATCTCGGCGTCGTCGAGCAGCCGGCGGACCAGGCCGTCGATGTGCCCGGTCGCCGCGAGGACGTCGTCGACCGCGGTGACCAGCCCGTGCGCGCCGGCCTCCCGGGCGTACTGCACGTCGGCCGGCAGTGTCACCCGGACCAGCACCTCGCAGCCGGACGCCTCGGCCGCCGTCGCGAGCACCGAACCGAGCGCGCCGGTGGCGACGGCCGGCGTCGCGGTGCTGATCCGGCCGAGCAGGAGCTCGCCGCCGGCGCCGTCGAGCGAGACCTCGTCGCCCTCGGCGACGGTCCGGCCGTCGATCGTCAGGGTGCGGGCCGCACCGTCGACGACGAGCGCCCCGGCGCCGACCACGCAGGCCGTCCCGAGCGCCCGCGCGACGACGGCCGCGTGGCTGGTCGAGCCGCCGGTCGCGGTCACGATGCCGCGGGCCGCGATCATGCCGTGCAGGTCGGCGGGGCTGGTGACGGCGCGCGCGAGGATCACGTCCTCCCCCGCGTCGGCCCGCTCCTTCGCCCGGTCGGGGTCCAGCACGAGCACGCCGCTCACCTGCCCCGGACAGGCCCCGATGCCGGTGGTGAGCACCCGGCCCGCGGCGCGCGCCCGGTCGATCTCGTCGGTGTCGAACCCGGGCCGCTGCACCTGCCGGACGTGCTCCGGGGTGAGGTGGCGCAGCGCCGCGGCGGTGCCCACCTCGCCCTCGGCGAGGAAGTCGGCGGCGATCCGCACCGCGGCCTCCGGGGTCCGCTTGGCGCTGCGGACCTGCAGGAAGTAGAGGACGGACCGCTCGACGGTGAACTCGATGTCGAGCACGTCGCCCTGGGCGCGTTCCAGCTCGGCGCAGGTCCGGCGCAGCTCGTCGAGCAGCCCCGGGGCGAGCGCGCGGTCGACCGGATCGGGCGTCCGGGTGCCGGCGACGACGTCCTCGCCCTGGCTGTGCGCCAGGTACTCGCCGAACAGCCCCGGTTCGCCGGTGGCCGGGTTCCGGGTGAACACCACGCCCGAGCCGGAGTCGTCGGAGAGGTTGCCGAACACCATCGACTGCACGACGACGGCGGTGCCCAGGTCGTGCGGGATCGCGTGGAACTCGCGGTAGGTGCTGGCCCGGCGGGTGTTCCAGGACCGGAAGACCGCCTCGACGGCGCCGAAGAGCTGGGCGCGCGGATCGGCCGGGACGGACTCGCCGTCGGAGGCGGCGAGCGCCTCCTCGCAGGCCCGCCAGATGCGGTCGTGGACCTCGCCGGCGTCGTCGCCGGGGCGCACCTGCGCGACGAGCTCGTCGATGCCCTCCCCGGGATCGAACGCGCCGAGCACGGTCTCGGCGTACATCGCGTGGAAGCGGGCGATCAGGTCGGCGACGAACCGGCTGTCCCCGGTGGCCGCAGCGAGCGCGACGGCGGCGGCCCGGTCGAGCCCGAGATTGAGGATCGTGTCCATCATCCCGGGCATCGAGACCGGCGCGCCCGAGCGCACCGACAGCAGCAGCGGGACCGGCCCGGCGCCGAACGTCTTCCCGGTCCGCCGCTCCAGCTCGGCCAGCCGGGTGGTGATCTCCCCGGCCAGGCCGTCGGGCAGCGCGCCCTCGCGCAGGTAGCTCCGGCAGGCGGCGGTGCCGATGACGTATCCCGGCGGGACCCGCAGCCCCTGCTGGCTCATCCGAGCCAGTCCGCTGCCCTTGCCCCCGAGCCAGTCGACGTCGGCCGGGTCCGCCTCGGCGAAGGTGCGGGTGAGACCCGCGGATGCGGTCACGGTGCCCGGCCCGGTCACTCCGCCCGCTCCCGGCCCAGCGTCCGCAGCAGGTCCTCGTGGAACTCGAACCAGATGTTGTGCACGGAGTCGATCGTCGGCGACGACACGAACTCGTGCTCCCCGCGGTCGATCGACCCGAGTGCGGCGGCGAACCGCTCCGGGTAGCGGGCGAACCGGGCGTCGTGCCCGGCGAGCGCGTCGAGCAGCGGCGTCAGCCGGGCGACGAGCTTCTCCAGCCGGGCGACGACCTTGTCGTCGTAGTCCGGGTCGGAGTGGTCGTTGGTGACCTTCCGCCCGCCGACGTCGATCTGCTGCCAGGACGACATCGTCGTCAGGAACCGGGCGTTGGTCGTCTCGAACCGCTCGACGAGCGCGAGCACGTCGGCGTCGGAGCGCACCCCGGCGTAGAACCGGGCCGCGGCGGCGGCGAGCGCCGGCTCGGCGTCGTCGGTGGGCAGGACCGATCCGCCCGCGACGACGACCAGGCCCTGGCCGGTCAGCCGCTCCAGCACCGCGTCGACCCGGTCCGGGGCGACCCCGGAGGCGGTCGCGACGACCTGGGTGGTCGCCATCTTCTTCAGCGCGACGACGTCGAGCACGTCGTAGTCGGTCTTGTCCAGCACGACTGCGGTCATGGGGCTCCCTTCACGGGGCCGGGCGGCGCGGCGAGGAGCGCCGCGCCGCCCGGCCGGGTCGGCTCGTGGTGGTCGGACCGCACCGCCGCCGGGCGGCGCGGTCACCCGGAGGTCAGAGCCAGCGGCCCTTGGAGCTGCGCAGGTCCGCGTCGTCGGAGAAGGGCAGGTAGCCGGCCCCGGAGAAGATCTTGCTGGGCACCGTCTCCTGGGCGAAGCCGCGCTTGGTGATGTCGTAGTAGTAGTTCGACACGCGCTGGTCGATCTCCCACAGGTCGTAGTCGCGGCAGGCCTTCTCGTAGGTTCCGGCCTTGCGCAGGTGCGGCAGGATCATGTCGATGTAGTAGACGTACTGGCCGTTCCAGATGAGATCGCGGCGGCACATCTTCGACGTCTTGGTGTAGAGCTTCAGGGTCGCCTGCTGCACCCGCCCGAGGTGGTCGCCGAGCTCGTCGATCTTGATCGGGTAGACCTCGCCCATCGGCGTGTCCCACTTCTCGCGGGCGAACACCGCCCCGCCGATGATCGCCTCGATGTAGTTCTTCGGCCGGGTGAAGGTGGTCGAGATGTCGTTGACCCGGATCTCCTCCAGGCCCATCCGCTCCGGGTCGATGATCATCGCGAGGGTGTAGGCGTGCGGCAGCCGGGCGTCCTCGCTGACGTCGGACCAGTGGTAGATCTCCTCGTTGACGAACAGGTCCCGCAGGATCAGCAGGTTGCCGTCCGGGAGCTCGTAGGGGCCGGTGTCGCCGAGGCCGAGCCGGTTGTCGTAGTGGTGCAGGAACGCCAGCAGCTCGGTGGCGGCGTTGAACTGGGTGAAGGCCCCGTGCTTGGGGCTGCCGGGCTCGAGCGTCTCGACCTGGGCGGTCAGCTGCTGCAGGAAGTCCTCCTCGTGGATCCGGCAGCGGTAGCGGTCCTGGGAGTTGAGGATGAAGCCGTCCTGGCGCTTGCCCCACAGCACGCGCTGCATGAACTTGAGGATCTCGTTGGACTCGGCGACATAGTCGTCCGGCCCGATCGCCTCCAGTGCGAGCAGGCCGCACCGGCCCATCCCGAAGCCGACCGCGCCGATGCACCAGTCGTGCACCGAGTTGACCTTGGTGCCGATCTCCCGCCGGGCGGACGCACCGATGTCCATGACGCCCTGCGCGCCGACCTCCCGGGTGGTCATCCGCAGGATCTCCGGCCACCGGTAGAACTCGTGCATGAAGGCCAGGATCTCGTACTCCTGGCGCGGGATCATGCCGCTGACGCCCTCGGTGGCGCGCATGACCAGCACGTCCCAGATGTTCCAGGCGAGGTAGTTGTTCAGGTCGTTGAGCTCGTCGATGCTGAACTGCGGGTTCAGGACGTCGTCCTTGGACACCTTCTCCAGCACGCCCGACTTCGCCCGGGCCTTCAGCATCTTGTCGCCCTTGATGCCGTCGGTGACGGGCTCCAGCCCGACGAAGTTGCCGGTGTAGGTGAGGTCCTGGAACCGGAGGCCGTCGTCGCCCTCCTCGTAGCGCTTCCTGTAGGTCGCCTTCTTGCCCTCGGTGGTCGTCACTGCGTTGTGCTCCTGTCCGGATCGGCGGCGTGCGGGAGGGGAGGTGGTCAGTCGTCCGCGACGACCCGGCCGACCTCGTGGTCGGTGCAGTCCAGCCGGACCTTGCGGCCGTCGAGCGCCGTGGCGATCTCCTCGAAGTGCGAGGGATCGGTCGCGCCGACCACGTAGCGGGACTCGCTGGAGGTCAGGTAGGCCGTCATCACGCAGGGGGTCTGGAACTCGCGGGACAGGATCCCGAGGTGCGACTCGGGGGCGCCGGACATGGTGATCACGCCGAGTGCGCCCATGCTGAGCGCGGGCGCGAGGAAGGTCGTCGTCCCGCCCTGGACCAGCAGGATGTGCTCGCCCAGCTTGCCGGACTGGATCAGTGAGATCACGTCTGCCGGCGAGGACAGGTACTTCACGGTCCCGCTGGGTGACTTGGCGGTGTCGAAGACGTTGTAGCCCTCCGCCAGCACTTCGGCCATGGAAGTTCCTCCTTGAACTCTGTGGGACTGTCGCCTGCCCGAGGATCTGCCGGACGTCGGCATCACGACGTTGCGTGGGTCACAGTGCCGTCAACGACCACGCTGTCCGATGGAACCCGCGGACAAAAGTGTTGGTGACACTTGTCCTGCGGGGACAGCCCCGGGGAACGCGCGGCGGCGTCAGCCCGACGACGACGCGGGCGCGGCGAGCAGGATCAGCTCGGTGGTGCCGCCGTCCGGCAACTCGACCGCGACGCCGCGCCCGTGCCCGATGTGCACGACCTCGTTCGGCCCGAGCGTCACGACCGGGCCGCCGGCCACGAGCACCCGCACGGTCCCGGTCAGCACGACCAGCAGCCGGTCCGCCGCGCGCGCCCCGCCGTGCCAGGTGCCGGTGAGGGTGAGCCGCTCCAGGGCGATGTCACCGTAGCCGTCGTCGGGGCCGACGAGCAGCAGGCCGCCCGGCGTGGCCGGTTCCGTCCGGACCCGGGCGCAGACGACGTCGGTCACGGTCGCGGCGCTCCCCTCGGCTCAGATGAGCGGTGTGCTCGCGGTCCAGTAGATGATCCGACCCGCGATGAGGTCAACGAAGCGCCGAAATCGGCGGGCTGCGGTGCTCATATGAGCGCTATCGGCCAGGGCCGGCGCATCGGTGGGTGGATCTAGTGACCGCCGCTGAGCAGCGCGACGGTCTGCTCGTACTCGCCGCGCACCTCGGAATGGCGCAGGGGCTTCACCCGCTCGACGAGGATCTCGCGGTCGCCCCCCTCGAGCAGGGCCATCGTCTCGGCCACGTACTCGTCGAGCGGCATCCCCGCTTCGTTGTCCTCGTGGCCGGGCATCAGCGGGCGGACCGCGGGCGGGACGATCTCGCGGACGGCGATCGACGTGTCGGCGAGCTGCAACCTCAGCGATTCGGTCAGTGCGCGCACCGCCGCCTTCGATGTGTAGCTGGGGGTCACAGCCAGCGGGGTGAAGGCCGGCCCCGAGGACACGGTCAGGATCGCAGCCCCCGGTCGGCCCCGGAGGTGCTCGACCAGTGCGGCGATCAACCGGATCGGACCGAGCACGTTCGTGGTGACGACGTCCTCCGCGGAGGACAGGAAGCCCTCCGGGGTTCGCCGGTCCTCGGCCTTCATGATCCCGGCCATCGCGACGAGAACGTCGAGATCCGGGCGCCGGTCGAGAACCTCCGCGACGGCCTTCCGGATGCTCTCCGGATCAGCGGTGTCGATCACGACCGCGTCGAGGCCGGGGTGCGCTGCGGTGAGCTCGTCCAGGCGGTCCCTGCGGCGTCCGCCGAGGATGACCGTGTTGCCGCGCTCGTGCAGGGCGACCGCGAGAGCGCGGCCCCCCTCCGCGGGCGAGTCAACACCGCTCGTCGGCGGGCACATCCGGAGCTGCGACAACCCGAGGATCGTGACCGAACCATCCCGTACACGGTTCATCGGCGCGGACCGGATCCTCATGGCGGTCGGCGCGCTCCGACGGCTCCTGGGAGAAGTGACATCCGCCGGACCGCTGCAGCCCGGGCGATCGGGACGACCGGCGCGCGATGCTCTCGGATGAGTGTCGTCGCACTCCCTCCACCGGACGTCACCGACGATTCCGCGACAGCGAGGGCACCGATGGCCCGCCCTACTGTGCTCATGTGAGCGCACTCGACTGGGGTCCGGCCCACCGGCTGCAGGTCGCCGAGATCGCCGATCGGTACTTCCGGCGGCAGCAGACGAAGGTGACGATCGCCGCCGAGACCGGGCTCAGCCGGTTCCGGGTGGCGCGCCTGCTGGAGGCCGCGCAGGAGCGGGGGATCGTCCGTGTCGCGATCGACCCGGGCGCCGATCTCGACGCCGCCCGGTCGGCGCGGCTCGGCACCGCCTACGGGCTGCGGCGGGCGCTCGTCACGGCCGAGGGCCCGGCCCGGACGGCGCCGGACCGGGTCGCCGCGCTGGGCGCGGACCTGCTGTGCGAGACCGTCCGGCCCGGCGACGTGCTCGGACTGGCCTGGTCCCGGACGGTCAACGACGTCGTCGGGCACCTGCACCGGCTCGCCCGCTGCACGGTCGTCCAGCTGTGCGGCGCCTACTCGCTGCCGTGGCGGCGGGACGGATCGGCCACCGCGGTGTTCCGGGCGGCCGCGCTCTGCGGCGGCGAGGCGTACCCGATCTACGCCCCGCTCGTGCTCCCCGACCCGGAGACCGCCCGCACCCTGCGCGAGCAGCCGGGCGTCGCCGACGCCTACGCCCGCTTCGGCGAGCTCGGCACCGCCGTCGTCGGGATCGGCGCCTGGCGCGACGGCGGCTCGACCGTGCACGACGTGCTCAGCACGCAGGAGCGCAGGCGGCTCGGCGGGCGCGGGGCGTGCGGCGAGATCGTCGGACTGCTCGTCGATCCGGACGGCCGGGTGCTCGACACCGGGCTGTCCCGGCACCTGGTCGCGATCGGGGAGGCCCAGCTGCGCGCGGCGGGCGAGGTCGTCGCGCTGGTCCGGGACCCGGAGCGGGCCGCGGCCACCGATGCGGTGCTCCGGTCCGGCCTGGTGCACACGCTGGTCTGCGACGCCGCGACGGCCGACGCGCTGCTCGGACACGCCGGGGAGCCGCTCGCACCCCGGTGACGGACCCGTCCGGTTCGGGCAGGCTGTCCCCGACCACAAGGATGTGGACACCGGTACCGGAGGGGTCGATGACGAGCGGACGCCCACGCGAGGACTTCCTGCCCACCGAGAAGGACGAGCAGGGGGCGCAGGCGTCCAACGCCGGCCGGTTCCTGCTGCTGCTGTTCGCCGCGAACACCTTCAACTTCTACGACCGGGCCATCCCGGCGATCGTCGCCGAGCCGATCAAGATCGAGTTCGGATTGTCCGACCTGCAGATCGGGGTGCTCGCGGCGGCGTTCACCGTCGTCTACGCGCTGTTCGGGCTGCCGCTGGGCAGGCTGGCGGACAACCGCTCCCGGGCGAGGATCATGGGCTGGGGCATCGTCGCCTGGAGCCTGCTGACCGCGGCCAGCGGCGCCGCCTGGAACTACGTCTCGCTGCTGCTGATGCGGGTCGGGGTGGGCATCGGCGAGGCGAGCTACGCCCCGGCCGCCAACTCGACGATCGCCGACCTCTACCCGGCCCACAAGCGCGCCCGCGCCTTCGGGCTGTTCCAGCTGGGCCTGCCGGTCGGACTGATCCTGGCGTACTTCTCGGTCGGCGCGATCACCGAGGCGTTCGACTCGTGGCGGGCCCCGTTCGTGCTGGCGGCGATCCCCGGCCTGCTGATCGCGATCGGCTTCTTCCTGGTCCGCGAGCCGCGCCGGGGCGCGTCGGAGAAGGTCGCGGCGCCCACCACCGCGGAGAAGGTCGACCGGCCGTTCCGGCGGATCCTCGCGGTGCCGACGATGTGGTGCCTGATCATCGCCGGGATCGGCGCCAACCTGGCCGCCTACTCGGTCAACACGTTCACCGTCCCGCTGTTCCAGCGCTATTTCGGCGTCTCGCTCACCACCGCCGCGGTGCTGACCGGCGTCGTCGTCGGGATCACCGGCCTGATCGGGCTGCTGGTCGGCGGCTGGGTGTCCGACCGGGCGGCCGGCCGGTCCACCGGGGCCCGGGTCATGGTCGGTGCGGTCGCGACGCTGCTGTCGGTGCCGCTCACCTGGACCGCGCTGACCCTGGGCCCGGACGCCACCGGGGTGTTCGTGCTGCTGTTCGGCGCCGGCTGGCTGCTGCAGTACCTGTACTACACCTCCGCCTACCCGGCGGTCGCCGACGTCGTCCCGCCGCGGCTGCGGTCCACCGCGACGGCCGTCTTCTTCGCCGCCTTCTACCTGTTGGGCGGGGCGATCGGGCCGGTCATCGCCGGTGCGCTGTCCGACTCGTTCGCCGCGACCGCGCTGGCCGCCGGGGCCGGGGAGACCGAGGCGGCGGCGACCGGGCTGCGCCAGGCGCTCGCCGTGATCGTCCCGATCTCGATGGCGATCACCGCGGTCGGGCTGTTCCTGGCGGCGTCCCGGGTGGGCCGCGACAACACCGCGATGAAGGCCGCGGTGGAGGCGGGCTGACCGGAGTCAACCCCCTTGCCCCAGCGCTTCCGGGACACTCGTCACACCTGCGTCACGGCGTGAACGGAGGCCATCCGGCGTTGAATGGATACGACCGTACGTTTTCAGGACAGTCACACCGCCGGTCGCCCGGTTAGCGTCGGCGGACGGGTGCAGGCACCGCCGCCGGCACCGGAGGGAGAGGCAGCGATGTCCGTGATCGAGCCGGTGACCGCCGGTGAACAGCTCCGCGAGGCCTTCGGCTGCTTCCCGTCCGGCGTGACGGCGGTGTGCGCGGACGTCGACGGTGTCCCGGTCGGGCTGGCCGCGAGCTCGTTCACCTCGGTCTCGATCGAGCCGCCGCTGGTGTCGGTGTGCATGCAGCACAGCTCCACCACGTGGCCGAAGCTGCGCGGGCTCCCCCGGCTCGGGCTCAGCGTCCTCGCCGAGGGCCAGGACGACGCCTGCGGCCGGCTGGCCAGCAAGAAGGGCGACCGGTTCGCCGGCACCCCGACCACGGTCGCCCCCGACGGCGCGCTGTTCGTCGACGGCGCGACGCTCTGGCTGGACTGCACCGTCCACGCCGAGGTCCCCAGCGGCGACCACGACATCATCCTGCTGAACGTGCACGGGATCCGTGCCGATCCGGCGACCCCTCCCCTGGTCTTCCACGGCAGCCGTTTCCGGCGCCTGGCCGCGATCTGACACCGGAGCCCCCCGTGCACCCGCTCGACACCGTCTCCCCCGGCACCGATCCCGCCGAAGCCCGCGTGCGCGCCGCGCTCGTCGCGATCGCCGCAGGTCAGCCCGTCGTCGTCGTGGACGACGCCGACCGCGAGGACGAGGGCGACCTGATCTTCGCCGCCGCGCTCGCCACCCCGGCGCTGGTCGCCTTCACCGTGCGGCACACCTCGGGATTCATCTGTGTCGCCCTGCCCGACGACGAGTGCGACCGGCTCGACCTCCCGCCGATGCACCATCGCGACGGCGACCGGTTCAGCACCGCCTACCGGGTCACCGTGGACCGGGCCGGCACCGGGACCGGGATCTCGGCGACCGCCCGGGCGGCGACGATCGCGGCGCTCGCGGCGCCGACGTCGGTCCCGCGCGACTTCGTCCGGCCCGGGCACGTGGTGCCGCTGCGGGCCCGCCCCGGCGGCGTGCTGACCCGGCCCGGGCACACCGAGTCCGCAGTGGACCTGGCCCGGCTCGCCGGGCTGCCGCCGGCCGGCGCGCTCTGCGAGATCGTCTCCACCGAGCTGCCCGGCACGATGGCCCGCGGCGCCGAGCTGACCCGCTTCGCCGACGAGCACGGCCTGGCGCTGGTGTCGGTGGACGACATCATCCGGTACCGGCTGCGCACCGAGGCCCAGGTCGAGCGGGTCGTCACCACCGCACTGCCGACCGAGCACGGCCACTTCCGGGCGGTCGGGTACCGGGCCACCGACGGCGCCGAGCACGTCGCGCTGCTGGCCGGCGAGCTCGACGACGTCACCGAGGACACCCCCGTGCACGTGCACGTCGAGTGCCTCAGCGGCGACGTGCTGCGGGCGAGCTCCTGCGACTGCGGGCGGTCGCTCACCGAAGCGATGGCCCGCTTCGCCGCCGAGGGTCGCGGTATCATCACCTACCTGCGCCCGGTCGGCGGGGTGCGGGCCTGCGGTCTGCAGTCCGATCCGGCCGTCACCGGCCGGGACGGGCGGCTTCCGATCGTCGCCGAGTGGATCCTGGCCGACCTGCGGTCGCGGTCCGGCGCCCCGGTCGTCACCGGGCCGCTGCGGCGGCTCGCCGGCTGACCCCGGCGCGGGCGTCCGGTCAGCCGGGCGGTTCGATCCCCGCGTCGTGCACCAGCAGCGCCACCTGCACCCGGTTGTTCAGGTCCAGCTTGGTCAGGATCGCCGACACGTGCGTCTTCACCGTCGCGACGCTGACGTGGTGCCGGGTGGCGATCTCGGCGTTCGACCGCCCGGCGCCCAGTTCCAGCGCGACGGCGCGCTCCCGGTCGGCGAGCAGCCCGAGCCGCTTCCGCGCGGTCTCCCGCGCGCCGTCCTGTGTGGACCCGGCGACCTGGTCGATCAGCCGCCGGGTCACCTCGGGCGAGAGCACCGGGCGGCCCTGCGCGGCGTGCCGGACGGCGAGCACCAGCTCGTCCGGCGGGGTGTCCTTGAGCAGGAACCCGGCCGCACCGGCACGCAGTGCGCGCAGCACGTGCTCGTCGGCGTCGAAGGTGGTGAGCACGACGACCTGCGGCGCCCCCGGGCGCCGGCGCAGCGTCTCGGTCGCGGTGAGCCCGTCGGTGCCGGGCATCCGGATGTCCATCAGCACCACGTGTGGCGAGTGCCGCCCGGCGAGCTCGATCGCCTCGGCGCCGTCGCCTGCCTCGGCGACCACCCGCAGGTCGGGGGCGCCGCGCAGCATCATGGTGAGTCCGAACCGGACGACCGGGTCGTCGTCGACGACGAGCACGTCGATGGTCGGCCCGGTCTCGTCGGTCACGCCGGCCACGGTAGCCGCATCCCGACCCGCCACCCGCCGGACCCGGTCGGGCCGTACTCCAGCACGCCGCCGACCAGCGTCGCCCGCTCGGCCAGGCCGCGCAGTCCCGCGCCCGATCCGGCCGCGGCGTCCGGTGCCGGGCCCGGCGGAGCCGCGTTCTCCACCTCGGCCTCGATCCGGTCGCCGGGAGCGCCGGTGATCCGCACGACGACCGCGGCGCCGGGTGCGTGCTTGCGCACGTTGGTCAGGCCCTCCTGGACGAACCGGTAGAGGGTGCGGCCCGCGGTCGCCGGGACCGGCCGTCCCCCGGTCGTCACACCGTGCTCGTCGTGCAGCTCGACCGGGTTCCCGGCGCGGCGCGACTCGCTGACCAGCTCGCCGATGTCGGCGACGTCGGGCAGCGGGACCTCGCCGACCGGGGCGCGCAGCACGCCGATCACCTCGCGCAGGTCCTGCAGGGCGCGGTGCGCGTTCTCCCGGATCACGTCCGCGGCCCGGGCGGCCTCCTCCGGCGACGCGTCCCGGTGGAAGGCGAGCGCGCCCGCGTGAACGCTGAGCAGCGACAACCGGTGGCCCAGGGCGTCGTGCATCTCCCGGGCGAGCGTCTCGCGCGCCTCGTGCTGGGCGCGCTCGGAGCGCAACGCGGCCTCGATCTCGGCGGCGGCCGCCCGCTCGCGCAGCGACTCGATGAGCTCGTACCTGCTGCGGACCAGCATGCCCCACCCGACCACGGCCGCGTGCACGGTGACGAGCAGCAGGACCAGCGCCCACAGCGGCACCGCCGGTTCCGGGCGCAGCACGAAGAACAGCCCCAGCGCCAGTAGGCTCGCCACCGCCGTCGTCGCCGCCGTCCGGGCGGGGCAGCGGCTCGCCACGGTGAACACCGCGGCCAGCGCCGCGATCGACGCCACCTCGGAGAAGGTGCACAGCACGATCAGCACGGTCGCGACGTGCAGCGGGTGGCGCCGCCGCCACCACAGGCCGAGACAGCCGAGCAGCCCGATCGCGATGTCTGCGTAGACCAGGGCGGGCGGCACCGCTCCCGGGACCGCCAGCCGCAGGGCCGCCGCGTACAGCCCGACCAGCGCGCAGAGCGCGATCAGCGCGACGTCGGTGATCCGTCGCCGCCAGGCGCCGCGCCGTCGGTCCGGATCCGGTTCCACGGCGCCGAGCCTAGGCCTCCCGACCGGGCCGGTTCCTCCGTCGCACGGTGCTCCGCACTCCGACTTCGGTAGGAACATCCGAGCCGCACAGCCGATCCGCCCGACCGGCCGGCCTTCCTAGCGTCGGCGCCATGTCCGGCTCGACGTTCCTCCGCACGCAGGCCCCGCCACCGGGATGGCCCGAGATCGCGGTCGCGCTGGTGATCATGGGCGTGGTCGCCTTCCGGGTGCCGCCACTGCTCGCTCCGCACGTGGCCGCGCTCGGTCCGGTGCTGCACGGCCTGGTCCTGGTCGCGCTCCCCGGGATCGCCGCGATCGCCGGTTTCACCGCGGCCGCGCGGGTCCGGGTCCGCCCGTGGGCGGCGTTCGGGCTGGTCCGGACGACCCGGGACCAGCTCGTCGTCGCGGCCACCGCCGGCCTGGTCTGCTCGTTCGTCTCGATCGGGGTGGCCGCCGCGCTCGGTCCGGGACCCGCCTCCGGCGCCGGCGGTCTCCCCGCCGCGGCGGCGCTGCTGCTGCTGGTGCTCGTCGTACCGCTCGGTCAGGAGCTGCTCTTCCGCGGCATCGTCACGACGGTCCTGCTGCGCCACGGCGCCGTCGCCGGCGTGCTGGGCAGCGCGCTGGTGTTCGCCGCCGTGCACGGCCCGGCCCCCGCGGCCGTCTCCGCCCTGGTCCTCGGCCTGGTCACCGCGGAGCTGCGCCGGCGCAGCGGATCGCTGTGGCCGGCCGTCACGGCGCACGCCGTCCACAACCTCGTCATGACCGTTGCGGTCCTGGCATCCACCGGCGCGGCCTGAGCCACGCCCGACCGTCAACACCCACGAGGGAGAAGGTCCCATGTTCCGTGCCCGCTCGATGCTGCCCGCCCTGGGCCTGGCATCGCTGGTACTCGTCGGTTCCTGTGCCGCCCCGGCGCAGGAACCGGCACCACCCGCCCCGGCCGACGCGGCGCTCGCGCAGTTCCACGACCAGGAGGTCGCGTTCGGGCCGTGCGAGCCGTACGCGAGCTCGGCGGGCGACGAGGCTCTCTACGGCCCCGGCCGGTTCGACTGCGCCCGGGTGCAGGTCCCGCTGGACTACACCGACCCGGACGGGCCGCGCGGCGAGGTGGCCCTGCTGCGGGCGGCGGCGCGCGGCGAGAAGATCGGGTCGTTGCTGGTCAACCCGGGCGGCCCGGGTGGGTCGGGGATGAACCTGGTCGCCTCGCTGGGCGCGTCGTGGGACACCGGGCCGGTCGGTGAGCGGTTCGACGTGATCGGGTTCGACCCGCGCGGCGTGGGCGCGTCGAGGCCGCGGGTGGAGTGCTTCACCGACGCCGAGTCCGACCAGGGGGTGCCCCCGGGCCCCTACCGGTTCGACGTGCCCGACGAGCAGGCCGCCCGCGACATCGCGCAGCGCTGCGTGGACAACACCCCCGGCGGGATCGAGGCGCTGACCAGCGTCGGCAGCATGAACGTCGTGCAGGACATGGACGTGCTGCGCGCCGCGCTGGGCGACGAGAAGCTGTCCTACCTCGGCTTCAGCTACGGCAGCGAGCTGGGCGCCATGTACGCCGAGGCGTTCCCGCAGAACCTGCGGGCGATGGTCGTCGACGGGGCGGTGCATCCCGAGCTGCCCGAGCCCGACTTCCGGCTGACCCAGTTCGGTGCCTGGCAGGAGACGTTCGATCAGGTCGCCACGCTGTGCACGACCGGCCCAGACTGCGCGCTGGGCACCGATCCGGCGCAGGCGACCGAGCGGTTCCAGGAGCTCGTCCGGCCGCTGCAGGACCGCCCGCTGCCCACCTCCGACGGCCGCGAGCTGACCTACGACCAGGCGATCGAGGCGGTCTCGCTCCTGCAGTTCGCCGAGGGGCAGTGGCCGGTGATCGTCCGGGCGCTCGACGAGCTCGCCCGGGGTGACGGCGCGCCGCTGCTGGCGCTGCGCGATCTCGCGGTCGGGCGCGGCCCCGACGGCCGCTACGGCGGTTCGCTCAACACCGACGCGAACCTCGCGATCCGGTGCATGGACAACCCCCGGCGCACCGCCGAGGAGCACACCGAGCTGGGCCGGCAGGCGTTCGCGGCCGCCCCGTTCCTCGACCCGGGCCGCCCGCTCGAGCGGGCGCACTACGAGTGCGAGGCCTGGCCGGAGCCGGTCAGCCGGACCCTGCCGTGGTTCGACGGGACCGACGCGGAGCTGCCGCCCACCCTCACCGTGTCGGTGACCGGCGACCCGGGCACCCCGCACGAGGGCGGCATCGCGATGGCCCGCCTCCTCGGCGGGAACCTGCTCACCGTGGACGGTGTCCAGCACGGCATCTCGCTGCTCGGGCAGAGCGGATGCGTCGACCGGATCGTCGGCGACTATCTGATCGACCTGCGGACCCCGCCGGACGACGCCCGCTGCTCGCTGTAGATCCGTAACCGTTGCGCGGCCGGGTCGTTGTGCGGGGTACGGGTATCGCGCAGGTGCCCGTCCCCGCCCGGCCGACACGCGACGACCCCGGACCCCGGTCGTCCCCCGCGCCTGGCCTGCACGAGGAGACCTCGTGTTCCACGGATTCACCAAGAAGTTCCTGCACGACTCGATCGAGCGCAGCTCCGAGAACGCGATGGACCGTCGCCGGTTCCTCCGCGCCGCCGGCCTGACCGGCGCCGGTGTCGCCGGCCTGGGCGTCCTGGGCGCCGGCATCGCGTCGGCCTTCGACGGCGGCCTGCTCGGCGGCGTCCTCGGCGGGTCCGGTTCCGGCTCCGGGAGCGAGTCCGCGGTGTCGGACGACGCGGTGCTCAACTTCGCCCTCAACCTGGAGTACCTGGAGGCCGGATTCTACCTGCGCGCGGTCACCGGTGCCGGACTGGCCGACTCCCAGATCGACGGCCGCGGCGAGCTCGGCGGGGTCACCGGCGGCTACCAGGTCGCCTTCGAGACCAAGATCGGCCGCCAGTACGCCGAGGAGATCGCCCAGGACGACCGGGCGCACGTCGACTTCCTGCGGGCCGCCCTCGGCGACGCGAAGGTCTCCCGGCCGGCGATCGACCTGCAGGACGCCGTCACCGCCGCGGCCACCGCGGCCGGCGTGATCAAGCCGGGGCCAGACCTTCGACCCGTTCCAGGACGAGCCGAGCAGCAGCAGCGCCCCGACGGTCGTCCCGGAGCCGGACCGGATCGGGAGCGCCCACGCGCCCGTGACACCGGCCGTCGCGGCCTTCGCCACGAACGCCAGCCAGCGCAGGCGTTCGCGGGTCAGGTCCGCACACAGCACGGGGCGGCCGCTCCGCGCGGCTTCCCCGCCGGGGCCCTGGCCGAAGGCGGCGGGGACCGCCCCGCACGGGCCGTCGGGTCCGGCGGAGGCGACACCGTGCACGGCGCCCTCGGAGATCAGCGCGGCACCGGCGGCCACCCCGAGGAGCAGGTGCGCGGTCTCGGCCAGCCTGCCGAGAGCGGGTGCCGGATCCCGGGCGTCCGTCGTGGCCAGCGCGAGCGTCGCCGCCGCGACGTCCAGGGCGCTCGAGTCCTCCATTCACGGACATTCGGTCGCCGCGGACCTCCGGTTCTCCCCCGCCCGGCACATCCCGCCGTTCATGATCCGCGTTTCGGGAGTGCGGGAGCCCCGGAGCGGCACGGACACTCCCGAAACAGGGATCATGGACCGGGCGGGGTCAGTTCCCGCCGGCGTCGAGCAGCCAGTGGTAGCGCAGCCGCAGGGCGCGCTCCCAGCTGGCGAACGCGGCACCGACGCCCAGGGCGATGTTGAGCCAGAGCGGCAGGTGGATCGGCGACACGAAGACGCCGACGTTCTCGGCGATCGGCGGTATCGCCGAGACCGGCTCCAGCAGCTGGAGGACGTTGACACCGATACCGACGACCAGCACGGCCACCGACACGGCACCCAGGATCATGCCCGCCGACGGGTGGTCGTGCTGGAAGCGGGCCCGGCGCCCCTCACCCGATCGCGGATCGGGCGTGAGCTGGTGCTCGGCCCCGCCGTCGGTGACGTAGTGGGCGCGACGGACGCCGAACCCGCTCGTCGCGACCTCGATCTCCCCGCCCTCGACCGGGAAGACGGCGGGCACCTTCGACACCGCGTGCTGCCAGCCGTCGCGGTACAGGCGGGCCCGCACCACACCGTCCTCGCCGTCGCCGTGGTAGCGCACGTCCACCGAGTACCGGACCGGGCGCCCGGCGGCCGCGACCAGATCCAGGTGCAGCAGCGAACGCCCGGTGATCATCTGCCACCAGCGGAGCCGCTTCAGCGGGCTCCCGTCGCCGCCGGTCAACCGCCGGGCCGCCAGACGCCGCCGCCACTTCGTCATCATGTCGCCCCCAACGTACTAACACACTGTACTAATCCCTGGTCGGGAATCTAGCACGGTGTACTAGTAGGGTGTCCGTGGAGGCGATATGACGACCCACGGCACCGACCGGATCAGCAGCCGGGACAAGATCCTCCGGGCGGCCATGCAGTTGTTCGGAGAGGACCCGGCCGCGCGGCTGAGCGTGCGCGCGGTCGCCGCGCGGGCCGGGGTGAGCACGGGCTCGCTGCGCTACCACTTCCCGACCCAGCGCGAGCTCCAGGACGAGGTGCTCACCCGCGTCTACGACCTGGCGATCCCGGACGACCCGATCAACGACCGGTCGGTGCCCGCCCGGGAACGGCTGCTCGGCTGCCTGCGCCAGGTGCTCTCCGGTGCCGGGGTCGGCGAGGACGCCCGGGCCAACCTGCGCCGGGTCGTCGACGACTTCGTCGAACCCGAGCCGGGCGAGGAGACCCGCGCGGGATATCTCGCGATCGAGCGGGAGATCCACCGCCGGATCGAGTACTGGCTGACCGTGCTCGCGAAGGAGGGCGCCCTCCCCGAGGGCGACCACACCCGGCGGGCGCGCTTCCTGCTGACCGTCGTCAACGGGCTCAGCATCGAGCGGGCACTGCCCGCGGAGCACACGCTCCTGCAGTCCGAGAACGACACCCTGCAGATGGCCGTCGACGCGGTCCTGACCGGCCCGGGCTCAGCCGGAACCGGGCTCCGGGTGGGTGTCGGCGAGTGAGTGCTCGAGGTGCGCCAGCTCCTCCTTGAGCCGCGCGACCGCGGCCCACGGACCGGGGTCGACGCGCCGGTCCCCGCTGCGCTGCACGCCGACCAGCGCCATGTCGACCAGCGTGGCCGCCAGCTCCTCGGCGTCGCCGTCGTGGTCGGGCCGGTACCACCAGGCCACCCAGTTCGCCGTTCCCAGCATGCCGAGGGCGGCGGTCCGTGCCGGGACCGGCCGGAACGAGCCGGCCCGGATCGCGTCGTCGACGAGGGTGCTCAGCAGGTCGAGGACGCGACGGCGGGCCTGCCGGTGCAGCTCGGCGATCTCGTCGGGGAGGTCGGGTTCGCTGCGGTCGAGCAGCCGGAAGCGGGTCGTGTTCCGCGCGTTGTTGACGATGATCCGGTGCAGGGCCAGCGCGACCCGCTCGTCCTCGGCGAGATCGGTCCGCGCCGTCACCTCCTCCAGGATCTCCACCACCCGCTCCAGGACGTCCCGGACGAGCGCGGCGAGGATCTCCTCCTTGTTGCTCACGTAGTGGTAGAGCGCCGACCGGCTGATGCCCATCGAGTCCGCGATGTCCTGGAACGACGTGCCCGCGTACCCCTGGCGGGCGAACAACCGTGCCGCGTGCTCCAGCAACTCGTGCGAGACGAGCCGCCCGGAGCTGTGCCGCTGCGCCACACCCACCCCTTCCCCCGGGTCCCCGGTCATCGTGCCCGACCGGGTCCCCGCCCGGGCAGGCCGGGGCGGTGTTCAGGGCAGGTCCCGCAGCCAGGGCACCAGCAGCGCGGCGGCCCCGTCGCGGGCGCCCCCGCCGACCGGTACGCCGTAGTGGTCGGCCGCGATCGTCGTGACCTGCCGGTCCGAGCTGCCGATCGCGGCGAGGATCCCCTCGACGTCACCCGGGAAGACACAGTTGTCCGCGCCGTAGCCGACCACCATCGTCGGCAACGTCATCTCCGGGCCCGCCTTCGCGATCGTGGCGTTGGACGACAGCGCGGACCAGGTGGACAGCCACGCGTCCGGCGTACTGGTCCGGCCGAATCCCACGACGCCGTAGTTCGTCACCTCCGGCCGCGGGCCGAACACCGAGCCGTAGCTCCGCTCCGACGGGTCCAGCCCGAGATCCACGGCACGCAGGTCGGCATCGGTCCGCCAGACCGTCAGCAGCCGGGCGGTGCCGGCCCGCCGGCTCCGGGCCGCGGTCGCCGAACCCGCCTTCACCGCGCGGCGGGCGGCGAGCGACTCGGCGACGTGCTCGCGGGCGACCGCGTCGATCCGGGCGACCCGGTCGAGCTGCGCCGCGCGGTAGCGCCGCACGAAGTCCGGCGCGTAGCGGGAGCTCTCCGGCGCCGGGCGGTAGCCGTTCTTCTCGTCGAACGGGTCGAGCGCCGGGTCGGCGGAGAACGGATCGGCCTCGACGGTCACCGACGGGTCGATGCACCGGGACAGCAGCGGGCCCTGCCCGGGATGCGGCGCCAGGTAGGCCAGCGCGTCCAGCCCGGGCAGTACGGCGCGGTCCAGCCGGCTGGGCCGCCCGGCCGGGGTCCGCGCGATCCGGTCCGCGGGTGCCCGCAGCGACTGCTGCACGTAGTAGGTCAGCAGCCCTCCGCCGCCGGAGTTGCCGAGCCCGACGGTGCGCCGGAACCCGCGACCGTGCAGCCACTCCAGCCCGGCGCCGAGGTCGAGCACCGCCTGCTCGTGGACGAGCCGCATGTCGCTGCCACTGTCCCGGGCCTGCTGGGCGTGCACCGCGATCCCGGCCTCCAGCAGGGCCGGGATCAGGTAGTGCCGGGAGAAGTCGACCCGCGGATGCATGAGGACGACGACGGTGGTGTCCCGGGGCGCCCGACCCGCCGGGGTGTACAGCGTCGCCTTGGCCGCGTTGCCGTCCACGGTCACGACGGTCTGCAGCTGCACCCCGGTCCCGGCGGGCAGCGCGCCCGGGTGCCAGTCGACGTTCAGCCCGGGATTGGCCGCCATCAGCGGGCCCCGACCGGGCTGTCGAGCCGCATCAGCCCTCCGGCCCTGGGTAGGTCGACCGGCAGGTCCAGGCTGCGCAGCAGCGTGAACGCGCCGGCCGTCGCCGCGGAGAGCACCGGTAGTCCCAGCTCGTCCTCGGCGCGCTGGACCAGGTCCAGCGACGGCATCTGCACGCAGGCGGAGAGCACCAGCGCGTCGGCCCCGGCGAGGTCCAGCGACCGCGCGGCACCGAGCACCCGGTCCCCGGCGATGCAGCCGACCTCGGCGTTGTCGCCGACCTCCAGCGCACGCCAGTCGGTGATCGTGAACCCCTCCGCCTCCAGGTAGCCGACGACGAGCTCGGCGACCGGTCGCAGGTAGGGCATCACCAGCGCGACCCGGGACGCACCGAGCGCGGTCAGGGCGGTGACCAGCGCACCGGCACTGGAGGTGACCCGGGCCGCGAGTCCCCGGTCGGTGAGCTGGTCGACCACGGCCCGTTCGACGTGGTCGTGCTCGCCGCGCCCATCGGTGTGCCCCTGGACCATCAGCGCGACCAGGCAGGCGTAGAGCACGGCGTCGATCCCGGCGTCGGCGATCTCGTCGACGCACCGGCCGCGCTGGGCGTTCATCGCGCGCAGCTCCTCCGGCGACACCGTGTGCATCCGCATCCGGCTCGCATGGAACGAGAACGTGGCGCCGGTGTGCCGGCCGAGCAGCGCCGGCAACTCGGTCTCGACGGTGACGTTGGAGCTGGGCACGACGAGCCCGATCCGGTGGTGCGGGACGGCCGGTGCGGTCATCGCTCCTCCTCGGCGCCGGCGACGACCCGCAGCGCGTTCTTGTCGTGCTGGGCGATCCGGGCGCGCTCCAGCCCGGCGACGCCGGAGTACCAGACCGCGTGCCGGCATCCGGTCGCGCGCCGGTCGATGACGATCTCGCCGGGCCCGCTGGTGCGGCCGGCGCCGAGCGGGCCGTCCTCCGGGGCCGGGGTGGCGGCGGTGACGCCGGAGGCGACGATCCGGAAGTACGGGCCGACCTTCTCGACCCCGAGCAGCGGATCCTGCTCGGCGACCCGGACCAGGCCGTCGTTCTCCGGCACGTCGAGGACGAACATCGCGGTCACGACGACGCCCCCCGCCCCTCGGGCTGCCGCGCGGACTCCCACGCCGGTGCCCGCTGTACGATCAGCTCGGCCTTGCGGGTGAGCAGCTTCTCCAGTGACGGTTCCGGCGCGCCGGCGATCTCGCAGAGCGCGTCGACCGTCAGTTCGGCGTCCAGATCCTCCTGCGGGGTGACCGGTCGCAGCGCCCTGGTGAGCTCGATCATGTAGCCGTTCGGGTCGTGCGTGTAGATCGACTCGATCGTCTCGTGCATCACCTGCATCTCGCAGGGCCACTCGCTGTCGTCGAGCCGGCGGCGGTACTCCAGCAGGTCGTCCTCGGAGTCGACGTGGATCGCGAGGTGACGCGAGTTCGCGAAGAACTCCGGGGTCCCCTCGGGCAGCCGCGCCCAGGCGTCCCCCCGGGCGGACGGGTCGCCCACCGGCTCGTGCCCGAAGTAGTAGAAGAACGCGATCCGGTCGTCGTTGCCGATGTCGAAGAAGAAGTGGATGAAGTCCGGGTGCTGCTGCGGGCCCCAGCCGGCGGCGCAGATCGAGTGCACCACCGGGAACTTCAGGACGTCCCGGTAGAACCGCACGGTCGCGGCGGGATCGAAGGTGGGGAACGCGGCGTGGTCGACGCCGCGCACCCGGTGCTCGTCGGTGCTCATCATGTCCTCCCGGTCGGGTTGGTTCCGTGGATGCCGTCGGTCGTGCACACGAGGTCGGTCCGCCCGGAGGCCAGACCGGCGGCGAGATCGGTCCGGTGTCCCGGCCCGGCCTCGACGACGACCAGCCCGTCGGTCTCGGCGCGCAGCCGTTCCCCGATGTCGAGCCGGGTCAGCACCTCGGCCCGCTCGTCCGGCCCGGTCAGCCAGAAGCCGTCCCAGCCCCGCTGGGTCAGGTCGTGCAGCCTCTTCACCAGGGCGTCGCCCTCGCTCGACCACGGCTCGGTCAGCGCCACCCGGACCCGGGCCAGCCGGCCCGCTCCCCCGGATCCGGGCTCGGCGGAGAGCTCGTCGCGGTCCGCGGGCCCCAGCAGCCGCGACGACCGGTCGTACCGGTCGTGGTGCAGGGGCCGGCCGAACACCCAGTCGACGACGCCCTCGGTCGGCACGTCGGCCGGGTCGGTCCCGGCCCAGCCGGCCAGCGCACGCCGCACGACGTCCGGGTTCGTCCCGGCGAACCGGTCCAGCGCGACGTTCCCGGTGCGCGTCATGTAGGCGACCATCAGCTGGTCGACGGGCAGGTTGGTGCGCCGCGGGAACGAGTCCCACCACAGCCGGCTGCGGCGGGCCAGCTCCTGCAGCCGCTCCACCTGCGGGCGTCGCTGTTGCTCGTAGTCCGCGAATGCGGACGGGAGATCACCGGCGGCGGTGACCGCGTCGCAGAGGGCGATCGCGTCCTCCATCGCGAGCTTGGTGCCGGAGCCCACCGAGTAGTGCGCGGTGTGCGCCGCGTCGCCGAGCAGCACCGCGTTGCCGCTGGTCCAGCGACGGCAGTGCACGGTGCGGAAGCGCTGCCAGCGGGTCCGGTTCCCGATCAGCCGGTGGCCGCCCAGCAGCTCGGCGAACGCGTCGGACAGGTACTCCAGCGCGACGGTGTCGGAGGCGTCGGCCGGGATCGCGTCGGTCGAGGCGTCGAACCCGGCGGCCCGCCAGGTCGCCTCGTCGGTCTCGACCAGGAACGTCGAGCGGTGCGGCGAGTACGGGTAGGCGTGCGTGACGAAGGTGCCGTGCGCGGTGCGCGCCGGGGCGAACACCGCGGTCTCCAGGGCGAACTCGGTGCCGGCCCACAGGTAGAGCCCCTCGGCGACGTCGACCCGGGCGCCCAGCTCATCAGCCAGGTCCGTCCGGGTCCGGCTGCTCACCCCGTCGGCGACGACGACCAGCTCGGCGTCGAGCTCGGCGAGTTCGGTGCGACGGCCGTACCGGATCTCCACCCCGGCGTCGAGCGCGTGCCGGGTGAGGATCGCGAGCAGCTCGGGGCGGGCGATACCGATCAGCGCACCGTTGTGCACCCGCGCCTCGGCGTCGCCGACGAGCATCCGCATGTCGTGCGGGTACCCGGCCGCGACGACGTCGTCGAGGGTCCGTGGATCGGCCGCGGCCAGGTTGCGCTGGGTCCGCGAGGCGACGGCGACACCGAAGCCGAACGTCGACTCCGGGGTGCTCTGCTCGTGCACGACGACCGTGGCGGCCGGGTGGGCGAGCTTGAACAGTCGTGCTGCGTAGAGCCCGCCGGGCCCGCCACCGAGCACCGCGACACTGGCCGGTCTCACGACGGCACCTCCTCGTTCTCGATCTCGATCCGGTTCAGCAGGTCGACCCGCAGGTCCTTCTTGGACACCTTCCCGACGTTGGTGAGCGGGAACGCGTCGACGATCTCCAGTCGTTCCGGCAGCTTGAACTTCGCGATGCCCTGCTCCAGGAGGAACGCGCAGACCTCCGGCAGCGTCGGCGGGTCGCCGCCGGGCACGACGTAGGCGCAGACCCGTTCGCCGAGCACCGGATCGGGCATCGCGACGACCGCCGCACCGCGTACCGCCGGATGCCGGACCAGCAGCTCCTCGAGCTCCTCGGCGTGGATCTTCTCGGCGCCCCGGTTGATGACGTCCTTGATCCGGCCGTCGATCGAGTAGTGGTCGACTCCGTCCACCAGGTGCCGGGTGACCAGGTCGCCGGTGCGGTAGAAGCCGTCGGAGGTGAAGGCTGTCACGTTGTGCGCCTCGGCGTCGAGGTAGCCCGCGATCGTGTACGGGCCGCGGCAGGCGAGCTCACCGACCTGCCCGTCCGGCACCTCGTCCTCCGAGCCGATGTCGAGCACCCGCACCTCGTCGGCGGCACAGATCCGGGTGCCGACCATTCCCCGCCGGACCTCGGCCGGGCTGTCCGGCGGGGTGTAGAGGAACAGGCCCTCTGCCATCCCGAACATCTGCAGCGCCCTGATCCCGCACTCCGCCTCCAGCCGGTCGATCAGCTCCGACGGTGGCCGCTGGCCGCCGATCACGAACCGGGTCACGCTGGTGAGGTCGGTCCGCCGCGCGTCCGGGTGCTCCAGCAGCCGGATCGCAACGGCCGGAGGGACGACCGGCAGTGTGGTGACCCGCTCGCCGGCGATCAGGCCGAGCACCTCGCCCGCGTCCGCCGTCGCCGGCAGCACCAGGGTGCCGCCGACGAGATGGGTCGGTTGCAACGCCGCGACGATCCCGGCGTTGTGCATGATCGGCAGCGGGTGCAGCACGACCGAGTCCGGGCCGAGATCCAGTGCGGTGGCCCAGAGCCGCGCGTTGCAGGCGTACTCGCTGTGGAACCGCGGGGCGACCTTCGGCAGGCCGGTGGTGCCGCCGGAGAGCTGCAAGGCGACCAGCGCGTCCGGGTCGATCTCCAGCCGGGCGAGCGCCCGGCGCGCGGCGCGATCCGATCCCGCGTCGAGGAGGTCGTCGAGCGTGACGGCGCCGGCCGGCGCCGCCCCGCGGACGACGACGAGTTCCTCGACGGCCGGGACGGCGGCGCGCAGCCCGGCCGCGAGTGCGGTCAGGTCCCGGTTGCGGAAGTCGGCCTGGACGAGGTGACCGCGGGCGCCGGTGTGCGCGGCCAGTGCGGCGATCTCCCGCTCACCGTGCTGCGGCAGCGTGCACACCGGGACGATGCCCGCCTTGACCGCGCCGTAGTAGGCGACGACCGTCTCGGCGACGTTGCCCGACTGGAACATCATCCGGTCACCGGGACGCAGGGTGGTCCGGGCGAGCAGACCGGCCGCGACGGCGTCGGTGCGCTCGTCGAGCTCGCGGTGGGTCCACCGCACCCCGTCGGCGACGAGGGCGGGATGGTCCGGGCGCCGGGCCGTCGCCGCTCGGAGCGCGGCGCCGAGCGTCTCGTGACGCCAGAGTCCCTGCCCGAGGTAGCGCTCCCGCAGCCCGGTCGCCGTTCCGGGCGGCGCAGGTGGACGGGCGAGGTCGGTGGTCATGGCGGTCCTCCCAGGATCCGGGGGTCGACGGTGGTGGTCGGCACAGCCGGTCAGCCCGCAGCGGGGGCACCGGCCGGGGCCGGACCGGCCGGCGGTGCCGCCGTACCGGCAGCCGGGTCGGCCGGGCCCCCGGTCGGTCTCGGGACGAGGGCACAGGCGACCGCTCCCACGACGGCGACCGCGGCGAACACACCGACGTTGCCTGCGAGCCCGACACCCGCCGTGAGCAGCGCTCCGCCGACGGCCGGGCCGCTGACCGCGCCGAGCCGTCCGATCCCGCTGCTGAGCCCGAGCGCCGTGGCGCGGTTGCCCGGCGGATGGTGCGCGGCCACGTAGCCGTAGACGACGATCTGATTCCCGGTGGTCGCGGCGCCCGCCACGAACACCAGCAGGTAGAGCACGGCCGCCGGGAGCGGGACGGCGATCAGACCGAGCGAGGCGACGGCGAGCACGAACAGCGACGTCGCGACCCAGCGGCTGCCGAACCGGTCCGCCATCGCCGATCCGGCCAGGCCACCGACGACCGCTCCGAGGTTGAGCACCAGCAGGAATGCCAGCGCGGAGCCGAGCTCGTAGCCTGCGCCCCGCATCAGCTGGGGCAGCCAGGTGTTGAGCCCGAACACCAGCAGGAAGCCGCAGAAGTTCGCGACCACGAACAGTCCGGTCGCCCACGCCGCCCGGCCGCGGAGCAGGCCGGTGATCTCCGTCCGGCGTCTGCCGCGACCGGCACGGACGAACCCCGGGGACTCGGGCAGGAACAGCACCGCCAGCGGGACGAGCGTGACCAGCGGCAGCGCCCCGACCGCGAAGAGCACCCGGAACCCGGCCGGTTCGAGCAGCACGATCGCCGCGAGCGCGGCGAGCGCGCCGCCGATCGGGAAGCCGCAGAGCATCAATCCGTTGATCATGTGCCGGCGGGCTGCCGGAGCGACCTCCATGACCAGCGCGATCGCCGTCGGCGGGATGCCGCCGAAGCCCAGACCGGCGAGGAACCGGAACAGGCCCAGCGCCCACGGCGTCGGTGCGACGGCCGCCAGCAGCATCATCACCGAGAACCAGGTCAGCGCGATGATGAACAGCTTCCGGCGCCCGACCAGGTCGGTCAGCATGCCCGAGGCGATCGCGCCGACGAACATGCCGAGCAGCGCGTAGCTGCCGATCGCGCCGACGGCGGCCGGTGTGAGGGCCCACGGCTCGTAGGCGAGCAGGGCAGGCACCGCCGAGCCGAAGACAATCAGGTCGTACCCGTCGAAAACGATTGCCCCGAAGCAGATCGCGACGGCGACGGCGGCCGTCCTCGGGCTCACCTGCTCGGTACTGGCGGATGTCGACATTCGAGCCTCCTTGCTCCCTGGGTCACCCCGGATCCGCGACAGGTAGCACTCTGACCTGCGGTCACACTGTTGTCAATATTTCGACAGTCATGTTCCGGCGATGGTCGGGCCCGGCCACACGGCAGCCCGCCGCGTCAGCCGGGCAGCGCCCGCTCCGCCGTGTCCAGCACCCGGCGCAGGACCGGATCACCGTCGTCCCGCCAGATCAGGTGGATGGAGACGGCGGGCAGCTCGCCCGCCATCTCGCGCACGACCACGCCGTCGAGCGACATGTGCTCGACGGCGCCGGCTGTGGTGACGTGCAGTCCGACGCCCGCCGCCACCAGGGCCATACAGGTCCACGAGTCGGGGGCGGACTGGACGAACCGGGGCGTGAAGCCGGCCTCCTGACAGCGCCCGACGAGCTGGCTGCGCACCATCGATCCGGCCGACTCGGGCAGCCCGACCAGCGGCTCGTCCCAGAGCTCGGCCGGCGCGATCTCCGCTCCCGCAGCCAGCCGGTGCCCGGTCGGCAGCGCGATCACGCACCGGTCCTCGACGATCCGGCGACTGCGCACGCCCGCCGGCGGCTCGACGAACCACGCCAGCACCAGATCGACGTCGCGCCGGTGCAGGGCCGCCATCGCCGTCGCGCCGTAGCGACCCGGCACCAGGTCGAGATCGACCAGCGGATGGTCCTCCCGGACCGCGCGGGCCAGTCGCCCGACGTAGACCTGCGCGGACGGCCCGGCGAAGGCGATCCGCACCCGGCCGCTGCGGCCCTCGGCGGCCGCGGTCACCGCGTCCCGGGCCCGGCCCGCGAGCGCGACCAGCTCGCGGGCGAGCGGCACCAGCGCCCGCCCGGCCGGGGTCAGCTCGACCCGGCGGGTGGTCCGGTGGAACAGCGCGGCCCCGAGCTCGGACTCGAGCGCCCGGACGGTCCGGCTGAGGTACGGCTGGGCCAGGTGGAGCCGCTCGGCCGCCCGGCCGAAGTGCAGCTCGTCGGCCACCGCGAGGAACACCCGGAGCTGGGCCTGGTCCACCGCGCGCCTCCATTGATGCAGATTCTGAAACGATGAGCCGCGACCAGGCCTTGGACCGCAGCCTAATGGGACGGCGACGATGCGAGTATGAGCACACCAGCACTGTCGACGTCCGAGGTCTCCGCCGAGGACTTCGCCGTCATCCGCCGACAGGTCCACGAGTTCGTCCGCGAGGCCGTGGTCCCGCGCGAGAACGAGATCATGCAGGCCGACCGGGTCCCCGACGACCTGCGCGCCGCCGCCGCCGGGATGGGCCTGTTCGGCTACGCGATCCCGTCGCGGTGGGGCGGCATCGGACTCGACCTCACCCAGGACGTCGAGCTCGCGCAGGAGTTCGGCTACACCACGCTCGCGCTGCGCTCGATGTTCGGCACCAACAACGGCATCGCCGGGCAGGTGCTCGTCGGGTTCGGCACCGACGAGCAGCGGACCACCTGGCTGGACCGCATCGCGTCCGGGGAGGTCGTCGCGTCGTTCGCACTGACCGAGCCGGGGGCCGGCTCCAACCCGGCCGGGCTGCGGACGCGGGCCCGCCGGGACGGCACCGACTGGGTGATCGACGGCCAGAAGCAGTACATCACCAACGCCCCGTCCGCCCAGCTGTTCGTGGTGTTCGCCCGCTACGCCGAGCCGGAGCCGGGCAACCCCGGCATCGCCGTGTTCCTGGTCCCGGCGGACACGCCCGGCGTCACCGTCGGCCCCAAGGACGCCAAGATGGGCCAGGAGGGCGCGTCGACCGCCGACGTGCACCTCGCCGCGGTCCGGGTGCCGGCACACGCGCTGGTCGGCGGCGACGCGGCGGCCGGGTACGCCGCCGCGATGACGTCTCTGGCCCGTGGCCGGGTGCACATCGCCGCGCTGGCCGTCGGGACCGCCCAGCGGGCGCTCGACGAGTCGGTCGCCCACGCCGCGCAGAGCACCCAGGGCGGGCAGCGGATCGGGGACTTCCAGCTCGTCCAGGCGCACCTCGCCGACATGCAGACCGGTGTCCTCGCCGGCCGGGCGATGGTCCGCGAGGCGGCCCGCGCCTACGTCGACGGCACCGACCGCCGGATCGCGCCGTCCGCGGCGAAGCTGTTCTGCACCGAGATGGTCGGGCAGGTCGCCGATCTCGCCGTCCAGGTGCACGGCGGCGCCGGCTACATGCGCGAGATCCCGGTCGAGCGGATCTACCGCGACGTCCGGCTGCTGCGGCTCTACGAGGGCACCAGCGAGATCCAGCGGCTGATCATCGGCGGCGGCCTGGTGCGGCAGGCGGTGCGCCGGTCGTGACGACCCCCGCGGGGCCACGACGACCGGGAGCGGGGCCGCCACCGCACGGCGGCTGTCCGACGACGGCATGCACGTCACCGTGCTCGATGTCGACGAGCGGGCCCGCGCTACACCGGCAGCAGCACGACGACGGCCAGCACCACGAACATCGACGCGGCCAGCGGTGCGGCGGCGAGCACCCCACTGGGCAAAGCTGATCCGCTCCCCGGCCGTCTCCTCGATCGGCCCGCGGCCGATCAGGTTGGGCGGCGTCGCGACCGGCTGAGCAGGCCGCCGACGCCGGCGTAGGCCGGCATCAGCGGCAGGGCCGCGGAGAGCAGCAGGTGGGTCGGGTCGAAGTCCGGCTTCACCAGACCGCGGCCCTGCATCAGGGTGGCGATGACGGTGAGGATGGCGCGGGCCGGCCCGCCGGGCCGGACCTCGCATCAGGGCGTCACAGTTCCAGGTTGTCGATCAGTGCCTCGACGACCCGGCCGGCGGAGGCGTCGCCGTCGACGTCGCGGATCAGGATCCCGGCGCCGGTGGTCGCCTCGATCGACTTCTGCAGGACGACCCGGTTCAGGGGTGCGCACGGTCGCCCGGCGCGGCGAGCGCGGCGGTGACCGCTGCGGCGTCCGGCGTGCTGATCACCAGCTCGTCGTAGCCGAGCTGGGGCCGGAAGCCGGGATCGACGACGATCCGCACGGCCGGGACCCGGCGCCACGCGCTCACGAACCGGCTGACCGGGCCCCCCACCCCCCAGCGGCCGATCTTCACGACCCCGGTGACGACCAGGCCCGCCCGGGCGACGCCGGTCACCGAGGCACGGGTGGGGCGCTCGGTGTACTCGGCCGCGCGCACCGCGGTCCGCGGCACCACCAGCTCCGCGCGACCACCGCTGAAGAGCCGTTCGACCGCCGAGAGCCGCACCGTGATCGCACAGTCGCCGACCTGGATGTCCGCCATGGTCCCCCCTAGGATGTTCTCGCTTTCGGTATTGATACCAGATTTGGAAATGGAGGACCAGTGCCGGACCCGCGCTCGCTGGCCGATCTCCTGCATCAGCCGGTTCGCTGGCGCATCGTGCAGAACCTGATCGGACGCCCGCTCACGACCGGACAGCTCGCGCAGCGGTTGCCCGACGTGCCGACGACGACCCTCTACCGGCACGTCGCGGTCCTGGTGCAGGCCGACGTCCTGCGGGTGACCGGCGAGCGGCGGATCCGCGGCGCGGTGGAGCGGACCTACGAGCTGAACACCGCCGCGGCCGACGGCGACAACGAGGCTCCCGACCGCGACCGGCTGCGGACGATGTTCACTGTGTTCCTCGCCGGTCTGGCCGGCGACTTCGATCGCTACCTCGCGGCCGACGACGTCGATCCGGTGCGGGACCGGGTGAGCTTCCGGCAGGCCGCGCTGTGGCTGTCCGACGGGGAGCTCGCCGAGCTGCAGGAGCGGATCACCGAGGCGTTCGCGCCGTTCCTCGAGCACGATCCGGAGGAGGGGCGGACGCGGCGCATCCTGTCGACGGTGCTCCTGCCGGCCGACCGGGGTTAGCTCGCGGTGCGGATCACCACCCCCGGGCGGCCGGGTCCGGGCTCGTGACGGCCTCCGTCGACACCGTCCTGGGATATGACGACGGTCAGCCCGCAGCCGGCCCACCCGACGTGCGTCCGGTCGGTTCCGGCGACCGCGCACCCCGATAGGTCAGGTACCGCAGCAGGGTTTCCGCCGGCCCCCGCCACCCGGCCCGCCCCAGCACATCGGCGACGACGACGGTGCCGATCCAGGTCGCGACGGCGGCCGCTGCAGCCGTCGCCGCACCCAGCCGGCCACCGAGGTCGAGCAGCGAGGGCTCGGTCATCACCAACCACACCGGTGACTGGGCGAGGTAGCAGGTCATGGACCGGCGGCCGCACGCCACCAGCGCGGTCGTCACCGGGCCTCGCCGGTCCCCGATCCGGCCGGTGACGAGCGCGATGACCGCCATGAACGCGAGCCCGCCCGCGATGCCGGTCACGGCGAACACCGCCACCGCGAGGGCGCCGACCGCGGCGCTGCCCGGGCTCCACAGACCGACGGCCTGCAGCGCGACCGGCTGCGCCCCCAGCACGGCGACCGGGAACCCGATCAACGCGACCCGGCGCAGCAGCGGCACCCGGCGGGCGTCCTCCAGCAGGCGCTGCCGGCCGGCCCAGATCCCGAGCAGCACCGACGGCGCCACCGCCAGGGCTGCGACCGGCAGCACCGGCAGCACCATCGCGCGCAGCGCCGCGCTGTCGAGGAGGGTCGGCCCGACCGGCAGCGGCACGTCGGGGCCGGTCGCCGTCTGGAGCGCGGTGGCGGCGAGCACGCCGACCGCCAGTGTCACCCCGGTGACCACCCACAACCGGCGGCCCGGCCAGCTCACCACCCCGGCGAACATCACCGCGAACGCGCCGTAGGCGCCGATGACGTCACCGGCGTAGAGCAGCACCACGTGCGCGACGCCGAACACGACCAGCCAGATCCCGCGCCGGCGGATCAGCCGCCGGGCCCCGGCGGGGTCGCCGTCGGGGCCGGTCAGCCGCCGGGTCATCTGGACCAGGCCGTAGCCGAACAGCAGCCCGAACAGCGGCGCGGCCCGGCCGTCCACGAAGGACGTCAGCAGCCACTGCACGGCGACGTCGGCCGGGCCGCCCCCGGCGGGAGTGGTCAGCGAGTTGCCGCCCGCGTGCAGCATCCGCGAGTGCGCGAGCGCGATGAGCAGCAGCATCACCCCCCGCGCGAGGTCCGGGGCGAGCAGGCGTTCCGAGGCCGGCGTCGGCGCGGTCACGCCGCGAGGTCCTGACATGGACCGGACGGTAGGGCCCCCGACCGGTGCCGCGGATCGGCCGGGCGGCCCGAACGCGTCCGACCGAAGTCGGGGTGGCCCGAGCCGTCGGACGGAGCCGGATCAGAGCGTCATGTCGATGACGACCCTGCCGGACACGTGCTGCGTTTTCACCAGCGCCGGCGCCTCCGCCGCCCGCGCCAGCGGGTGGGTCGCCGTGATGCTCGGATCCAGCACGCCGGTCGTCCTGGGCTCGGGGACCTGCTCGATGCCGGCGCGGTCCAGCCGGCGGCGGGCGAACTCGCCTCCGATCCCGGTCACCGGGCGGTCCCCACCGGGACGACCGGCCCCGGCGTCGATGTCAGCGGGGCGACCCCGCGCAGGGAGGTACCGCCGACGATGTCGACGACGCCGTCGAACCCGTCCGGGGCGTGTGCCCGGAGCCGGTCGGCGACGTCCCGGGCGGTGTAGCGGTGGATGTGCCGAGCAGCAGGGTCGTGCCCGCGTAGCTGCCCGCACCGGTCAGTGCGAACCCGGTGATCCGGTCGCCGACGCTGAGCCCGGTCACGTGGGCGCCGACCGCGAGCACGGTCCCGGCCGCCGCGACCCGGATCAGGACCTCGGCGGGGCCGGGTGCCGGATCGGGCCGGTCGATGAGCTCCTGGACGTCGGCCCCGCCGAACGCCCGGTACCCCGGTGCCGTGCTGTGCTCGCTTCCCGGTTCTTTCGTCACCGTCGCGACGCCAGGAGCTGACGCCGGTGTCAGGTGCTCGCCGATGTGACGCGCGGAGCGTCAGGTCCGATCCGGGGCTCCCGATCGGCCGGCGCCGTGTCGCCCGCCCGGATCAGGGGGCGACAGCAACCGCATGACCACCCGCGGGAACCCGCCGGACACCCCCGACGTCGGCGACGCCATGGTGAACCCGGCCGCCTCGAACAGCGCCCGGGTGCCGACGTAGGCCATCGTCAGGTCGACCTTGCGCCCGCCGTTGTCGACCGGGTAGCCCTCCACCGCGGGCGCGCCGTGCCCGCGGGCGAACGCCACCGCGCCGTCGAGCAGGGCGTGCGCGATCCCGCGGCCGCGGTGCCCGGCGCGGACCCGGAAGCACCACACCGACCAGACGTCGAGAGCGTCGATCCGCGGGATCGTGCGGGAGCGGGCGAACGGCAGCTCCGCCCGCGGGGCGACCGCGGCCCAGCCGACGACGTCGTCGCCGTCGTAGGCGAGCACGCCGGGTGCCGGCTCGCGCTCGGTGAGCTCCCGGACGTACTCCCCGCGGGCCCGCCCCACCAGCGACCGGTGCTGGGCCGCCGGGAGCCGGTGCGACAGGCACCAGCAGACGCTCGCGTCCGGGTTCTTCCGCGGGCCGAGCAGGGTCGCGACGTCGTCGAACGAGACCGCCGGGCGGACGTCGAAGGGCACCCGGCGAGGATAGGCGTCCGGCCCGGACCCGGCCCGCCGCGACGCGGGACGGCCCGGGCCGCCGGCCTCACCCCACCCCGCGATCGACCGGGTCGAGCACGTCGGCGAGCCCCGTCCGGGTGAGCAACCGGGCCCGCCACCTGGGCCGGGGCGCCGAACGCGGTGATCACGGCGGCCCCGGCGAACGGGCCCATCGGCACCGCGACGGCGCGCCCGGACCGCCCGCGCGGCGACGCCGATCACCCACTCCATCGTCCCGTTGCTGTTGGCGACCGAGAACAGGTAGGTCACGCCGAGGATCAGCAGGAACGGCGACGCCGGGAACCCGGCCAGGATCCCGGCCGTGCTCACACCGCGACTGCCTGCTGGACCTGCGGTGCCGTCGGCGGCCGCGGCGCGGACTTCGTGGCGAACGCCACGGCGTCGGCATCCCGGTGCGGCGAGATCGGGATGGTAGAGCACGGTGCCACCGTCCGCGGCCGGGCCGCCCGCCCTCGCCCACCAGGAACAGGAGAAGGAGCGGATCCGCGCCGAACGCGAACGTCAGCGCGACGAGGACGCCGCGCGCAAGGAGTTCGAGTGCGAGAAGGCCCGGCTGCCCAAGGAGCAGAACTCGATCAGCTCCATTCCGCCATCGAGACGCCCCCGGCCGACGACGAGCCGGTGCTCGGCAATCGGGCGGCCCGGAACGGCGCAGGAGCGGGACCGTGCTGAGGGGGTGCCTGGAACCGGACGTAGTGGTGCGCGGCTTCTTCGTCGCGAACAGCCTGCGGCCGCTGACCGACTACATCGCGGTCACCTCGACACGGGTGCTCGCCGGGCAGGTTTCCGACCTCGGCCACAGTCCCCGACGGTGCGCGCCGCCCGCCTCACCGAGGTCGTCACCATCGACTCCGAGCCCGCGCCGATCACACGCGTCTACCCGAGCTCAGCGCACAGCTCCGGGACGGCGGCCAGGTGTTCCTCGGCCAGCTGCTCGCCGGTGAGGACGAACAGTCGCTGCGGGCGGTCGCCCGGCTGCCCGCCGACACACCGCCGCCGTCCGCCGGGGTGGACCGCTCCACGCCCCCACCGATGCCCGCCGACATCGCATCGACCCCTCGCCACCGGACGACGGAGAGCGGGCGGAGACCGAAGCGCGCATCCGCAGGCTCGCCGACGAGGCCGTCATCGACGAGGCGCAGGCACAGTACTCCGCTCGGTGCTGTTGCCCTGACCGCGAGCACGCCGGTCGCGCCCGTCAGGCCCCGTCGATCCGCTGCCACCGGAAGGGATCGTCCTCGAGCCCCGCGCGGTCCCAGTGCCCGAGATCGGCGGCGGCCTCGTAGCTGCTGCGCAGGAACTCGGTGACCGCCCGATCGGGATCGGGCGCGGCGCGGGCGACCTCGTAGGGCAGCAGGAACTGCTGGAACTCGGTGCTGAAGAACGCGCCGTCCGGCCCGACCGGCCGGTCGGCGAACCCGTCGGGCCCGGGATAGGCGTAGGAGTAGAAGGCGCCCTCCTCGCCGCCGCCGGGCCAGAAGCCGCAGCTGGACAGCTCGCGGGAGTAGCCCTCGACCATGACCCAGTCCCCGCAGTTGGGCACGCCGCCGGGGTGCGCCGGGGCGGGCCTGCCGGAGAACCGGGTGCAGGCCAGGTCCATGCCGCCCCAGAAGAAGTGCACCGGGCTGACCTTGCCGACGAAGTGCGACCGGAACTCGCCGATCACCCGGTTGGCCTGCAGCAGCTGCCGCCAGAACAGGGCGGCCGCGGTGCCGTCGTAGGAGTCGTGGACGTGGTCCTCGGCGAACGGGATGGCCGGGTCGACCTCGTTGGGGTGCGGCCGGATCGGGGCGTCGATCCCGAGCTCGCCGAGCGCGGCCATGACCCGGGCGTAGAACTCGGCGACCGGCATCGGCGCCAGCGGGACGGTCCGGGTGCCGCTGTCGCTGCTGCGGATCTCCAGCCGGTGCCCGAGGAAGTCGAACTCGATCTCGAAGGCCCCGGTGCCGTACGGGACGGCCGAGGTGCTCAGCCCGCGCGGGGTCACGTAGAGGGCCACCTGCCACCAGTGGTTGACCAGCGGGGCGTGCGCCATCCGGATCTTGCCCACGATCTGGGTCCACATGTGCAGGGTCTCGCGGGTGGCGGTCCAGTCCGCGACCCGCAGGGTCGGCCAGGCCGTCGTCGAGGTGGTCATCGACCGAGTGTCCGGCCGCCGGCCGCGGACCGCATCGGTCGGTCAATCCGTCGGCCCGCCGCGGGGGTCCGCGCCCGGGTCGGCGGGCAGGGCGGCAACCGGGCGGCCGGGATGGATCTGCGGGCCGGTGATCGCGCACTGCGCGTAGGAGTCGGGCCGGATCAGGGTGCCCGGCTCCGCCTGGTCCGGCTCCGCGGCGGACCGGCGGACGAACGCCACCGCCAGCACGGAGGCGGCGACCATCAGCGCGGCGCTGATCAGCATCGCCGTCCGGAAACCGGCGCCGAACGCGACCGGATCGGTGTAGTCCTCGCCGGTGATCCCGGCCGCCACCGGGATCACCGCGACCGACAGCAGACCGGCCGCCCGCGCGATGGCGTTGTTCACCCCGGAGGCGACGCCGGCGTGCCGGTCCGACGCCGAGTCCAGCACCGTCGAGGTCAGCGGCGCGACCACCAGGGTCAGCCCGGAGCCGAACACGACGATCGGCAGCAGCACGTCCACACCGAACGACGCGTCCACCCCGATCCGGGACAGCAGCAGCAGGCCGGCGGCGGCGAGCAGGGTGCCTCCCGCGATCGGGATCCGCGGCCCGATCCGCTGGCCGAGCCGTCCCGCGCGGGCGGAGAACACGAGCATCAGCAGGGTCACCGGGAGCAGCGCCGCGCCGGCCTGCAGCGGGGAGAAGCCGACGACCACCTGCAGGTGCAGCACCAGCAGCACGAACAGCACCCCGAGCGCGGCGTAGACCATCAGGGTCACCGCGTTCGCGGCGCTGAACTGCGCGTTGCGGAACAGGGTCATCGGCACCAGTGGATGCGTCGAGCGGCGCTCGACCAGCACGAAGCCGGCCAGCGCCAGCAGGCCGGCCACGCCGACCGACAGCACCACGGTGTCGGCGCCCTGCTCACCGGCCGCGGTCAGCGACCAGGTCAGCCCGGCGAGACCCAGCACACCGAGCGACGTGCCGGCGACGTCGAGCCGCGGCGCGGCGTCCGGGTCACGCGACTCCGGGACGTGCCGGGCGGCCACCACCACGATGAGCACGGCGACCGGCAGGTTCACCAGGAACACCGCGCGCCAGCTCCACTCGACGAGCCAGCCGCCGAGGAACGGGCCCACCGCACCGGCGATCCCGCCGAGCCCGGACCACGCACCGACCGCCGCCGCCCGGTCCGCGCCGCGGAACGACGCCGAGATGATCGCGAGGCTCCCGGGGGTGAGCAGTGCCCCGCCGACGCCCTGCAGCGCCCGGGCCGCAACCAGCATCTCGATGTTCTGGGCGACCCCGCACAGCAGTGACGCCACGGCGAACCAGACGACGCCGATCACGAACACCCGGCGCCGCCCGAACCGGTCCCCCAGCGACCCGCCGAGCAGGATCAGCGACGCCAGCGTCAGCGTGTAGGCGTTGACCGTCCACTGCAGACCGGAGAAGCCGGCGTCGAACTCGGCGCCGATCCGCCCGAGCGCGACGTTGACCACGGTCGCGTCGAGCATCGCCAGCGCCGACCCGAGCACCGTGGTGAACAGCACCCAGCGCCCGCGCGACGTCCCCATCCGCAGGCCGGGCCCGTCCAGCCCGCTCATCCCGATCGCCTCCCCGATGCCGCGAACCGGCATCACACGGTGGCACCGCGGCGGCGCCGGCGCGAGCCGGGGCGCCGGTCAGTCCGTGACCCGGCTGGCCGCCCGGTACTCGAGATCGGCGAACTCCGGGTGGCGGGCCAGCCAGCCGGCGATGAACGGGCAGACGGCGAGCACCCGCAGCCCGTCGGCCCGGACCGACGCGATCCCCTCGCGGGCCAGCGCCGAACCCACCCCCTTCCCCTCGAAGGCGGGCTCGACCTCGGTGTGCACGAACGCGACGAGCTGCGCCGTGCGCGCGTACTCGGCGACACCGGCCAGGGTCTCGCCCTCGCGGGCCTCGAATCGGTTCGCGGCCCGGTTGTCGGTCACGACGATCATGTGGCGTCCTCTCGGCGGTGGCCCGCCGTCAGCGGTACTCGGGATTGGCGTGGTCGGCGTGCCGGGTGGCGTCCCAGACCGTGCGCTGGTTGCCGTGGGCCGGGAAGCCGCCGGCGTTGCGGATCATCGACGCGGTGTGCATCAGGTTGTAGGTCATGAAGGTGATGTTGCGGTTGGTGAAGTCGTTCTCCGGGCCGCCGGACCCCTCGTCGAGGTAGGACGGGCCGGGCCCGACCTCCCCCAGCCAGCCCGCGTCGGCCTGCGGCGGGATGGTGAACCCGATGTGCTGCAGGCTGTAGAGGATGCTCATCGAGCAGTGCTTGAGGCCGTCCTCGTTGCCGGTGAGCAGGCAGCCGCCCACCCGCCCGTAGTAGGCGTACTGGCCGTGCTCGTTGAGCACGCCCGAGTAGCCGTAGAGCCGCTCGATCACCCGGCGGGTCACCGAGCTGTTGTCGCCCAGCCAGATCGGCCCACCGATGACCAGGATGTCGGCGGCCAGGATACGGGCCAGCAGGGCGGGCCACTCGTCGCCGTCCCAGCCGAACCCGGTCATGTCCGGGCGGACGCCGGTGGCGATGTCGTGGTCGACCGCGCGGATCTGGTCGACGTGGACGCCGTTCGCCTCCATGATCGCAACGCTGCGGTCGATCACGCCCTGGGTGTGGCTGAGGCCCGGCGAGCGGTTCAGTGTGCAGTTGACGTACACGGCGCGCAGCCCGGTGAAGTCGGGCTTGGCGGTCGGGGGCGTGCTCACGCCCCGAGTGTCGGGTGGCCGGACCGGGAGCGAATCGGTCGGCGGATCGGTCGCCCCGGTCGCGTCGCCCTGTCCGGCACCGGAGATCGGTTGGTTACGCTGCACCGGGTCGCCGGGTGGGCCCGTGGGAGGGCTGCGGTGACGACGGAGCTGGTGGGCCGGGGCGCCGAGACGGCAGCGCTGGACCGGCTGCTGGCCCGGGCGGCGGACGGCGCGGGCTCCGCGCTGCTGCTGTGGGGCGAGCCGGGGATCGGCAAGACCGCGCTGCTCGACCACGCGGTGGGCGCTGCCGCCGGTTCGACGGTGCTGCGCTGCCGCGGCACCCGGATGGAGGCCGGGCTGGCGTTCGCCGCCCTGCACGAGCTGCTGTGGCCGGTGACCGACCGGCTGGACGCCCTCCCCGCGCCGCAGGCCGCCGCGCTGGGCGGTGCGCTGGGCCGGACCGGGGAGCCGGCCAACCGTTTCCTGATCGGTGCAGCGGTGCTGTCGCTGGTGTCCGACCTGGCCCGGCGACGGCCGGTGCTGGTCGTCGTCGACGACGTCCAGTGGATCGACGAGGCATCCGCGCACGCACTCGGGTTCCTGGCCCGGCGGGTCGCGAGCGATCCGGTCGTGGTCCTGCTCGCCGGGCACGAGGAGCCGGCGACCGGGCCGTGGGACGGGCTGGCCGCCCTGCAGATCGGCGGGCTGGCCGACGATGACGCCCGCTCGCTGGTCGCCGCCGCCGCGCCCGGCGCCGATCCGGCGCTGGTCGACGCCACGGTCCGGACGGCGGGCGGCAATCCGCTGGCCCTGCACGAGCTGCCCACCCTCGATCGCGCGCCCGCCGACACGCCGCTGCCCGCGCCGGGCCCACCGGTGCCGATCGGCCCCCGGTTGCGGCGGGCGTTCCGCGACCGGGTCGCCACCGTGCCGGAGCCGGCCAGGGCGCTGCTGCTGCTGGCCGCGGCCGAGGACCGGGGCGACCGGCACGTCGTGCACCGGGCCGGGGCCGAACGCGGCGTCGACGACTCCGCCTGGGACGACGCGCTGCGCTCGGGCCTGCTGCGCGCCACCGGGTCCCGCGTGGAGTTCCGGCACCCGCTGATCCCGGCGGCCATCTACGACGGCGCCGCGCTCGGCGACCGGCAGGCCGCGCACCGGGCCCTGGCCGCGGCCCTGCCCGCGGACGCGGTCGAGGAACGCGCCTGGCACTTGGCCGCCGCCGCGGACGCGCCGGACGAGGAGGTCGCCGCGCTGCTCGAACTCGCCGCGGCGAAGTCGCTGCGCTGCGGGGCCGGGCCGGCCGGCGCGCGCACCCTGCGGCGCGCCGCCGAGCTCTCGCCCGCGCCGGCCCAGGCCGCGCGCCGGTTGGCCGCCGCCGCCCGCGCCGCCTGGGAGGCCGGGCACGCGGAGGCCGCCCGGCAGCTGCTCGACGACGCCGAGCGGCTGGAGAGCGGGACCGACGTGGCCCGGGCCAGCAGCGGCCTGCGCGGCATCCTCGAGTTCGCCACCGGCATCCCGGAGCGCGCCCACCACCACCTGATCCGCGACATGGACGCCGTCGCCGGCACCCGGGACGCGGTGCAGCTGGGCTCGGTGGCCGTCCGCGCCGCCTGGTCGGCCGGCCGGTCCGACCTCCAGCAGGAGGCGCTGCAGCGGCTGCTGGGCGTGGACGCCGACGACGACCCGGCGCTGGCCGGGCAGCTGCCGGCGTTGCGGACCCTCTGGTCCTGCTACGACCGGACCGGCGGGCCCGCCCCGATCACCGCGGCCGCAGCCCGGGCCGCGGCCGACCGGCTCGAGTCCGTCGCCTGGGAGCTGCTCCCACCGGCCCCGCTGGTCCAGCTCTGGGGCGTCGTGCAGCCGGTGCGCGACCTGCTGCGGGTGCAGGCCGCCGCGCTGCGCGACCGCCACGAGCTGGCCGCGCTGGCGGTGGTCCTCGCCCAGGGCGCGGTGCTCGACCTGGACGCCGGACGCTGGGGCGCCGCCGAGGCCGCCGCGGTCGACGGCCTGCAGCTCGCCCGGGAGGTCGGCGCGGACCACGTCGCCACCCAGTGCCACGGCACCCTCGGGCTGCTCGCCGCCGCGCGCGGCGACGACGGCGCGGTCGACGGGCACGCGCGATGGGCGCTGGAGGTCTCGGCGCCGCGCGGGGTTCGGGCACTCAGCGGCGCCGCGCACTGGCCGCGCGGCCGGGCGGCGCTGTTCGGCGGGCGCCCCGACGAGGCGCTGGACCACCTGATGCCGCTGGCCCGGCCCGGTCACGACGCCGCCCACCCCACGTTCGCGTTGCTCGCCGCCGCGGACACCGCCGAGGCGGCGGTGCAGGCCGGGCGCCTCGACGTCGCCGCGACCCGGCTCGCGGCGGTGCAGGACTGGGCCCGGCGGTCGGGGGCGGCCTGGGCCGAGGCGACCGTGCACCGCCTGCAGGCCCTGACCGGCGGGTCAGGGACAGCCGAGGCATCCTACCGGCGCGCGCTCGACCTGGCGGAGACCGCGGGCACCCCGTTCGAGCAGGCCCGCACCCGGATGCTGTACGGCGAGTGGCTGCGCCGCGCCCGGCGCCGCTCCGACGCCCGCCGCCAGCTCGCCGCCGCCGCGGCCGTGTTCGACCGGCTCGACGCCGATCCGCTGCGCAGGCGGTCGCTGCGCGAGCAGGACCTGGCCGACGCCCCGCCCGCCCGCCGCGGGCCGGGACCGGCCGCCGGGCTGACCGCCCAGGAGCTGCGGGTCGCCCGGCTGGCGTCCGACCGCCTGACGAACCGGGAGATCGCGGCCCAGCTCCTGATCAGCCCGCGCACGGTCGGCCACCACCTGGCCAACGTCTATCCCAAGCTCGGCATCAGCTCCCGGACCGAGCTGGCCCGGATCGACCTCGCCGGGGACCTGCGGATCGGCGCGGACGCCCGCGGCCGCTGACCGGGGGCGGTCCGGCCGGGCGCCGCCTCAGCGCCCGCCGGGGCCCGCCGCGAAGGCACCGAGGTGGAGCAGGACCACCGCCGCCAGGTTGGGGAGCCGGGTGCACCCGGTGGTGACGTCGGTGCCCGACGCGTAGTGCGCCCGCATCAGCTCGGAGAACCCGACCGGCGAGACGTCCGCCGGGGCGTCGGCCAGGATCCGGTTCGCGGTGTCGATGTCGGCCCGGGTCAGGCAGGCGGACCACAGGCGCTGCCGGATGCAGATCCGATCGGCTCCGACGCTGTCGACGGTGAGCCGGGAGGACCCGACCAGCGGGCTCAGGCTGTCGCCGGGCGCGAGGCGGCTGACGACGTCGGTCCAGGCGATCACGGGGTCCTCCTCGGTGGGGTGCGGCATCGGCGCGGATCCGGGACCGGCGTCACGTCGTCGTCCCGGCGGGGCCCGCCGGGCCGGCCCGGGTAACGGCCCGCGGCCCGGTGGAAGCTCGCCAGCCGATCCCGGTGCGGGACCACCGGACAGGTCCCGCAGTACGACGGCCGGACCGCGGCCGCGCAGCGGAACGCGAGGCAGCAGGTGCGCCGCCACACCACCATCCACCGGTCGCCGTCCGCGGCGGGATGGCGCACCGACTCGACCGAGACCAGCCCGCGCAGGCGCGGTGCGGCGGCGAGCACGTCCCGGGCGGTGCCCGCGAGCGCGTCGCGGTGCGGCGCCGACCAGGACAGGGCCAGGAAGACGTGTGCGACGGCGACGGCCACGTTGCCCCACAGGACGCGCCGGCCGACCCGCGTCTCGCGGTGCACCTGCTCGACCAGCAGCTCCAGGTGGCCGTCCACCAGGGCGGTGACGACCTCGCCGACGGCCGGCCCGGCCGGCTGCGGGGTGCCGACGAACCCGATCCGGAACGACCCGCCCGGGTCGTCGGTGTCGATCACCACGTTGGCCCAGGCCGGGTCCAGCCAGCGGCCGTGCAGCAGGTGCTCGCCCAGCACCGGCCAGACCAGCCGGCGCGCGTAGGCCAGCACGAGCAGCGACCCGGCCGCCGCCGCGCCCGCCCCGCGGGCACGGCGGACGGCCAGGATCATCGACGGGAGGTCCCGGTCGACGACGGTGCGGGCGGGACGGCCCGGCCCGTCGCCGATCCCGCAGTCGGCGGTGAACTGTGCGGCGACCTGCGGCGGCAGCGCGAGATCCGGCGGCACCGGCGCTACTCCAGGAAACCGAGGTCTTTGAGCACGTGCGCCGCGGAGGTGGCACGCACGTCGGCGACGAGTGTCCGGTACTCCTCCACGAACAGGCCTGCGTGCCGGCTCATCCGGTCGGCCTCGACGAGATCGACGGCCTTCTCCAGGTCCGCGCGGCGCAGGGTGTCGCGCCAGAGCGCGTTGCGGATGTGCACCCCGTCCGCGTCGACCCCGGTGACCTGCAGGGTCTTCCCGCCGGCGACGGTCGGGATCCGCGCGCCGCCGTCGTACTTCCGTTCCACGTCCGCCCAGATCAACGGCATGCGATCAGTCCTGTCCCTCCGGATCCGGGGTGCCGGGCAGGCCCGGCGCCGCGAGCGTCCTCATGAAATCCAGCGTCGCCGCCCGGCGTCGTGCGGCGTCGTCCTCGTCGCAGCCCAGCCCGCGGGCGAGGGTCTCGACGTCCTCGGCCCGCAGGCACACCGCGACGAGCACCTCGCGGTGCTCGGCGGGGACGGCCGCCAGCCGCGACCGCAGCTCCGGCCACCCGCAGACGCGGGCCAGCCCGCCGGTGTCGGCCTCGACGATGCGGGCCTCGGCCAGGGTCGCGATCCGGCCCGAGTAGGGCAGGCCGAAGTAGCGGAACACCAGCGGCCGGGAGACGAGCCCCGCGACGACCTGGACCGCGACCTGGTCGGCCAGGCTCGCGTCGACCAGCCGGTGCGTGCAGGTGTAGAGCACCGCCTCGTAGGTGGAGCGAACCCGCTCCAGCCATTCGGCGAACTCCCGCTCGTCGTCGGTGACGGTGGGCTCGCTCGTCGTGTCGGCGTACACGGTCGCCTCAGCGCCCCGCCACCGGCGGCGCGGCGGTGCCCACCGGGTGGGCGTCTGCGACTCCGGGCATCGGGATCGTCGCCTTTCGCGGTCGCCGCGGCCGACCGGTCGGTGGGTGGGGTGCAGGGACGGCGGGCCGCGGCCCCGGCCGTCCGGGTCGTGCAGGGCGGGGCGGGCGGCCGGCAGCCGCCCGCCCGCCCCGGTCGTCACGGAGTCGGCACCACCGTCTTGGTCATCATCGCGATGTGCTCGGCCTGGACGACCGTGAGGTCCTTGGAGGCCGGCGCGTCCCCGCGGATGGCCTCGTGCGGCACCACGACCCAGCAGGCACAGCCCCAGATGCACTCGCCCGCCATGCCGTCGAAGCGGATCGACTGCTCGGAGAGCATCACCCCGAGATCGAGCAGCCAGGAGTGCATGAGGAGCTTCTCCTCCCACGACTCGATCTTGTCGTAGGCGTCACGGGCGGCGAAGAACGCGGTGAAGTCGCTCTTCGCGACGCCCGGGATGACGATGTTGGAGTACGCGGTCAGCTCGTCGAAGAACTCGCCGAGCGTGGTGTTGACGGTGCCGTCCTCGCCGTCGAGCACGTACTCGCCGAGGGTGGACTCGAGCTTCTTCTGCAGGGTCTCGTTCCACAGCTCCCGCGGCGACACCGTGTGCGCCTCGATGTAGTCGGTCTTGAATCCCTCGCGCAGGCCGGAGAACTGCGGGATGTAGCCGATCCACTTGCCGACGACCTCGCGCCACTTGCTGCGCGGCTCGCCCGGGAGCACCTCGACCCCGGGGTGGGTGAACTTGGCGACGTCGAACACCGTCCAGGTCCGGTCGCCGGAGATGTTCCGCTCGTGCGGCGCACCGGTGAAGCCGGCCGGACGGAGCATCTTGAACAGCAGCCGCCCGTAGTCCTGCACGACGAACCGGGTGAACGAGTCGTTGACGAATTTGCGGGTGACCATCTTGCGCAGGTGGTCGCGGACCGCGGGCTTGCCGGCCTTGGTGTAGGAGCCGAGCCGCTGCCAGGAGTGCTCCTGGGGCAGGGCGAAGAAGCCGCCGGTGAACGGGTTCTTGTACAGGTCGCCCCAGACCGCCATGACACCCTGGTTCTTGGCGTCGTCGAGCATGCAGTCGATCTCGTTCATCGTCGGGAACAGCGCGGCGTCGCCGCCCGCGTGCTCCTCGTCGCCGGAGAACGGCATCGCCGCGACGCCGACGACCGGGATGCGCCGCCCGAGCTTGACGTTGGACAGGTGCCGGGCCAGGTCGACCACCATGCCGGAGCCGGTCCCGCCGGCCATCGAGAAGAAGACCAGGACGATCGACGGGAGCTTGGTCGCGTTGATCGAGGCGACGAAGTCGTCGAGCTCCTTCTCCAGCGACTTCTCCTCGCCGTAGTAGTAGTGCCCGTAGATCGCCTTGGACACCGCGCGCGGAATCGACTCACCGGCCTTCGGCATCTCCATGTCGGCCGGCAGCCACGGCTCGTAGTTCGGGTTCCAGTAGTAGCGCGGGTACTCCATCTTGAGGTACTCCCGCCAACGGTTGAGGCTGGTCAGGAGGTCCTTCTTCTCCGGGACGTCCAGCGAGACGGCGCGCACCTGGGCCCGGTCGGTGGGGATCCCACGCTCCTCCAACCGCTGGTTGAAACCGCCCATGTACTCCTTGAGCTCGTGCTGGTCCTGATCGCCGATGTCGATCGAGAGACCGGTGAACCGGGCACGCGGGTCCTCGAGCATGTCCTCGATCTCACCGGTGCGCAGCAGGGCCTCCACCATGTAGGCGCCGGCCTTGCCGATGCCGATGGCGTGGATGCAGTGCGGGGACTGCGCGCCGGTGGCGCTGTGGTACATGGACAGAGCCATTGCTGGCCTCCTCGGGATGTCATGGGTCGTCGCCACACGGCCGGTGCGGTCGTGTGCCGATCGGTGATGGGGGGTGAACCGGTGGTGCGGTGGCTGCGTCGTGACCGGTCCCGGCCGGCCTAGCTGACGTAGCCGAGGTCCTTCAGGATGGTCGCGGCCGTGGTGGGGCGTTCGTCGGCGATGTAGGTCCGGTAGTAGTCGACGACGTCGCCGTAGTTGCTGGTCATCTTCCCCTCGTCGAGCAGGGTCATCGCCTTCTCCAGGTAGGCACGGGTGATCTTGTCCTGCCAGAGCCGGTGGGAGACGTAGACGTACTCGTCGTCGGCGCCGGTCACCTCGAGCGTGCGGGCGCCCGGCATGGACGGCAGCTGGGCGCCCCCCTGGTAGCGGGCGACGATCTCGGACCAGTCGGTGGCCATCGCCCGCTCCTCAGCCCGACGCCGGGACGCCGACGCCGGACGAGGCGACCGCGGCGACGTCCTCGTCGCTGATCGGTGAGGCCACGCTCTCGCCGCGGATCGCGGCGTGCGGCACCACGACCCAGCAGGCGCAGCCCCAGATGCACTCGCCGCCCATCCCGTCGAACCGGATGGAGGGCTCGCAGAGCATCACCCCGAGATCGAGCAGCCACGAGTGCATGAGCAGGTGTGCCTCCCACTCGAGCGGGTCGTAGAGATCGCGGGAGGGCACGAACAGGCCGAGATCGAGCTTCGACGCCCGGGGCAGCACCACGCTGACGACGCCGTCGCCGGGGGTCTCCACGGACTCCACGACCGGCTCCACCCGGGTGGCGGCGACACCGGGGATCGCGCCGGCCACGGCCGCCGCGGCCGCCGCGGCCGCCGGACCGGTGCCGAACACCCGCGCCTCGGCGTACTCGGTGGCGAAGCCCGCGATCAGCCCGAGCCCGGACAGGTCGCCGGCCTCGGTCGGCGGGCGGGTGGCCAGCAGGTTGATCCACCGGTCGCTCTGCTCGCCCCGGATCGCCGGGTGCCACTGGTCGCCGGGCACCGCCAGCCAGTTGAGCGCCTTCAGGGTCTCGTAGAGGTCCTTGCCGCCCCCGGCGGTGCTGAACGAGGCGATGGCGTCGACCGGGCTGTGCGTGCCGTCGTCCGGCACGGCGAAGAAGCCGCCGGTGAACGGGTTCTTGTACAGGTCGCCCCAGACGGCCATCACGCCGTTGTTCTTCTCCGTGTCGATCATGCAGTCGAGCTCGTTGATCACCGGGAAGAAGGTCGCCTCGGGCTGCTGCGGCAGGACGCCCATGCCGATCACCCAGGGCCGCCGGCCCAGCTTGATCGAGGAGAGGTGCCGGGCGATCTCGACGACGATCCCGCTGCCGACGGCCTCGGCCATCGAGAACGCGACGACGACGAGCGGGGTCTGTTCGCTGGTGAGCACACCTTCGGCGAACTCGTCCATCGCCGTGGTGATCTCGCGGTTCTGGTAGTACTCGGCACCGTAGATCGCCTTGGCGATCGCCCGGGGCATCTCCGCGCTCGATCCGGGGATCTCCAGGTCCCCAGGCAGCCACGGCTCGTAGTTCGGGTTCCAGTAGTAGCGCGGGTACTCCATCTTGAGGAACTCGCGGTACCGGTTGAGCGCCGAGGACAGGTCGGGCCGGCTCGGGATCGGTAGCTCGACGGTGCGGACCGCCGGATCACCGGCCGCCACACCGGACAGGCTGCCGGCGCCGATGTCGACGGCGAGTGCGGTGAACCCGGGCGGCGCGATGCCGGAGATCGCGGAGACGACCTCCGCCCCGGTCGCGCCCAGGCCGAGCACGTGCAGCGAGAAGGGACCCTCGTGGTCGCCCGCGTGATGGACCTTCTCCTTGCTCAGCGCCTCGATGCGGGCGAGCGCGGTGTCCGCCGCCTCGTGGCCGTGGCCGTGGCCGTGTCCATGATCATCGGACATAGGTGTCTGCCTTTCCGGGGATGCTTCCTGGGGTGTGAGAGCCACGCGCGGCCGCGAGGCGTGAGAGGGAACCGCGCCGGACCGAGTCGGCCACCGCACGACCCGCGTCGGCCCGCCGGCTCCGGGCGGCCCGCAGGCCGGGCACGGAGAACTCGGCGTGCTGGACCTCGTAGTCGATCCCGCCGCACAGACCGAGCACGCGCCCGTCGTGACCGACCAGCGACGAGTGCCCGACCCACTGGCGCGACCCGACCGTGCCCGCGGCGTTCGCCGAGGCCACGTAGCAGCCGTTGGTCCAGGCGAGCCCACGGGCCGCCTGCACGATCCGGCTCGGTCCGGCGCCGGGGGCGGTCCAGCAGAGGATCACCAGCTCGGCCTCCCGGAGCCCGGGATCGGTGAGCGCCGGCCGGGGGCCGTCGGCGAACGCCAGGGCGGTGCGCAGCCCCCCTGGCCCGTCCACGATCCGCGGCCGGCGCGCGGCGTCACCGCCCGCCGGTCCGCTCACGTGACCGGCGACGACCGTGCCGCGGTCGTCGAGCAGGACCATGCGGTGGGACGGGTCGTCCCGGGTCGCGCCGGCGCTGACCGACACGGCGAGCCAGACCCCGGCCGCCGCGCAGGCGGGCCCGAGCACGTCGAGCGCCTCCTCCGGGAACGCCAGCGCAGGGCGCTCCCCGGTGCCCGTCCCGATCCCGTGCACGCCGTACTCGGGGAGGACGACGAGATCGGCCCGGTAGGCCCCGGCGAGACCGGACACCACCCCCGCGGTCCTGAAGTAGGACAGCCGGGCGTCGGTCCGGGTCCGCACCGTGGGAACGAGCTGGTTGACGACGACGACGCCGACCGTCCCGCCGTCTCCGACCTCGAACGACATGTTGCCCTCCCCTCCTCGTCGACCACTGGAGATGAACCTACGTGAATATCTGCTTTTGGCAATACCTTCTGTGTGAAGTAATTTGGTCGCAACGGTGCCGGCGCGGCCCGGGCCGGTGTGACCGGCCCCGGGATCGACTGGAACGTGCGGACGACCTAGCTTTACAATGACAGTGTTTACGGTGACAGCAGTGTGTCGCGGTGCCCGACCCGACGAGGTCGGCGCGCCCGCACGGGTTGTCCGACGCGGGACAGGCCGCTGTGGGGGTGCGGGGATTCGATGGGCAGGACCCGACAGGTCACAGAAGGTACAGAAGGCACAGCGAGCACGGCTGACGCCGGGGGCACGGCTGAAGCCGGGCCCGCGCCCCGGCTGCAGATGAGCCGGCTGCTGGGCCAGGTCGAACGGCAGATCGCCCGGTTGCTCGAGGGCACGCTGAGTTCCGAGGGCCTGACCGTCGACCAGTGGCGGACCCTCGATCTCCTGGCCGACGGCGAGGGGCATCCGATGTCGGAACTGGCCGGATCCCTGGTGGTCCCGGGCCCGACCCTGACCAAGATCATGGACAAGCTGGTCGACGCCACGCTGGTGTACCGGCTGGTCGACGACCGCGACCGGCGCCGCGTGCTGGCGTTCCTCTCCGAGGAGGGGCGGAGCCTGCACACCGCGATCGAGCCGCGGGTGGCCGCGGTGGAGGCCGAGGCGGTGGCCGGCCTCGGTGCGGACGCGCTCGTGCTCACCGATCTGCTCGCCCGGCTGGCCGAGCAGAACGCCCCGGCGGGCGCGCGCGGCTAGGCGCGCCCCGGGCCGGGCGTCGCGCTGCGGGCTCGGCGTCCGGCGGGGCCGGCCGCCGGAGCTACGCACCGCCGTGGATCTCGGCCAGGACGTCGAACTCGAGACCGTCGGCGCGGGCCAGGTAGATCCGCTGGACCAGGTGCTGGTCGCGGACCCGCACCGCTCCGCGCGGACCTTCGTAGGCGACCCGGTCCGCCACCGTGGACAGTCGCGGGACGTCGGTGGAGCCGGCGGCCGCAGCCAGCTGCGCCAGCAGGGTGATCCCCTCGTAGCAGGACTCGCCCGGCGAGGCCAGCGCAGGAGCCGTCGGGCCGATCGTCTCCAGGTAGCGGCGCTCGAAGTCCAGGCCGTACCCGGTGCCGAGGGTCTCGAAGTAGCCCGCGGCCGAGTAGAGCTCGTGGGTGTTCGCCGCACCGGTCGCCAGCAGCATGTTCTCGTCCATCAGCGGGCTGAGCCGGATGCAGTGGTCGTGCAGCCGCATCTCGGTGAACGCGCGGTTGAACCGCACCGCGTCGGAACCGAGCAGGAACATCAGCACGCCCTGCACCCGGGCGCGTTCGACCCGCCGCAGGACCTGGCCGAAGTCCTCGGTCCCGAGCGGGGTGAAGATCTCGTCCCGGATTTCGGCCCCGACGTGCTCGGCGTAGCTGCGGGCGTAGCGGGCCGACGCGCGCGGCCAGACGTAGTCGTTACCGACGATCGCCCAGCTCCGGATGCCCATCTCCGCCGACATCCAGCGCATCGCGGGCAGCAGCTGGTCGGTCGGGGTCTCGCCGGTGAGGAAGACACCGGGTGACCGCTCGCCGCCCTCGTAGACCGCGGTGTAGACGTAGGGCACCCGGCCGCGCAGCCGGGGCGCGAGCGTCTCCCGGACGGCCGAGGTGTGCCAGCCGGTGACGGCGTCGACCAACCCGGCATCGACCAGAGCGCCGACCTCGCTCGCCACCCGGCCCGGGGACTGCCCCCCATCCACGGTCCGCAGCCGCACCTCGCGGCCGAGGATGCCGCCGGCCTCGTTGATCTCGATGGCCGCGAACCGGCCGCTGGCCTGGCAGGACGGCCCGTAGATACCCGACGGTCCGCTGGCCGGCACGACGAACGCGATCTCGATGACATCTGCGGTCACGCGAATCTCCGTCTTGTCCGCACCCGACGATGCGCTGAGTCTGCACCCGTCGTATTGCCTGCATGTTGACGACCTGTAGGCCGATCGGGCGACCGGCCGGCGTGCCGGAACCGGGGGTCAACGGCCCCCGGTGCATCACCTTGACACAGCCGTACCTTTATAAATATCTTCATCGTGAAATTTCTCCGGGTGGTTCCACCCGGAGGCCCGCCGGTCACGCGGGCAGCTGGGCCGAACGCCGTAGTGCGAGGTCACAGCCGTGCCGATCCACGTCGTCGTGCGCGCCCGTCCCGACCGGCCCGTCCCTCGCCAGGAGGAAACATGCGTCACGGAGACATCTCGTCGAGCCCGGACACCGTCGGCGTCGCGGTCGTGAACTACAAGATGCCCCGGCTGCACACCAAGGCCGAGGTGCTCGACAACGCGGGCCGGATCGCCGAAATGATCATCGGCATGAAGCAGGGCCTGCCCGGCCTGGACCTGGTCGTGTTCCCCGAGTACTCGACCATGGGGATCATGTACGACCAGGACGAGATGTACGCGACCGCGGCCACCGTCCCGGGCGAGGAGACCGAGATCTTCTCCGACGCCTGCCGCCGGGCCGGCACCTGGGGCGTCTTCTCGATCACCGGCGAGCGCCACGAGGACCACCCGAACAAGCCGCCGTACAACACCCTGGTCCTGATCGACGACGAGGGCCGGATCGTCCAGAAGTACCGCAAGATCCTGCCCTGGACCCCGATCGAGGGCTGGTACCCGGGCGACTCGACCTACGTCGCCGAGGGCCCCAAGGGCATGAAGATCTCGCTGATCATCTGCGACGACGGGAACTACCCGGAGATCTGGCGGGACTGCGCGATGAAGGGTGCCGAGCTGATCGTCCGCCCGCAGGGCTACATGTACCCGTCCAAGGACCAGCAGGTGATCATGGCGAAGGCGATGGCCTGGGCGAACAACTGCTACGTCGCGGTCGCCAACGACACCGGCTGGGACGGGGTCTACTCCTACTTCGGGCACTCGGCGATCATCGGGTTCGACGGCCGCACCCTCGGCGAGTGCGGCGAGGAGGACTACGGCGTGCAGTACGCCCAGCTCTCGCTGAGCGCGATCCGCGACGCCCGGCGCAACGACCAGTCCCAGAACCACCTGTTCAAGCTGCTGCACCGGGGCTACACCGGCGTGCACGCCGCCGGTGAGGGCGACAAGGGCATCGCGGAGTGCCCGTTCGACTTCTACAAGCTCTGGGTCACCGATGCGCAGAAGGCCCAGGAGGCGGTCGAGGCGATCACCCGCTCGACGGTCGGGGTGGCCAGCGCACCGGTCTACGACCTGCCCTACGACAAGACCCGGAACGCCTGAGCGACCGGTACCCGGACCATCCCGTGCCCTATCTCAGCGACCGGTTCCACGACCGGGACACCGATCTCCGCGCCCCCGGTCCGGCCGCACCGGCAGCGGGCCCGAACCGGACCGGAACCTTCGACGCCACCGCGGTCACCGCGGCGATCGGGCAGCGCGTGCTCGGCCAGGCCGCGGCGCTGGAGGCCGTCGGGCACGCGCTCGTCATCGCCCAGGCCGGGTTCCAGGACCGGGACCGGCCGATGGCGAGCGTCCTGCTCGTCGGACCGACCGGGGTCGGGAAGACCGAGCTCGTCCGGCGGCTGGCGGCGGAGATCCGGTCCGGCCCGGACGACCTCTGCCGGGTCGATATGGGCCAGCTGGGCCAGGAGCACTACGCGGCGTCCCTGGCCGGTGCCCCGCCGGGCTACGCCGGGAGCCGCGAGCACGCGAGCGTGCTGGACCGGGCCACCGTCGAGGGCACCGCGCTGACGCCCGGGATCGTGCTCTTCGACGAGGTGGAGAAGGCGCACCCGCTGGTGCTGCGGGCGCTGCTCGGCGCCCTCGACCACGGCCGGCTGACCCTGGCCGGCGGCGACCGGACGATCTCGTTCCGCAACACCTTCGTGTTCATGACCTCCAATCTCGGGTCGGCCGATCTCGCCCGCCGGCAGGGCCGGGCGTGGCGCCGGGCGCTCGGCTCGCTCCCGGTGAGGGGGCCGGTCGGGCGGCGCGCCCGGGCGGCGCTCGGGCACCGCGACGGCGCGATCGTCGACCGCGCCGTGCGCGACTTCTTCGAACCCGAGTTCCTCAACCGGCTCGACGAGGTCGTCCACTTCGGCGCCATCACGCCCGGGACGGCGGCGCGGATCGTCGCGCTGCGGCTGGACGACGTGCGCGAGCGCTTCCGGCGGCGCGACGTCGAGCTCGTGATCGGCGACGGCGTCGTCGAGGTGCTGCTCGACGACGGTTTCGACACGGTGAACGGCGCGCGCGGCCTCGGCCGGAGCGTGCGCCGGAACGTGGTCGTGCCGGTCGCGCAGGCGCTGGTGCGGCACCGCCGGGCCACCGACGGCGCGCGGCCGCCGCTGACCCTGCGGATCGATCCGGCACCCGGCGGGGGCCCGGACCCGCTGGTCGTCCGGCCGCACTCCCCCGGCCGGGCCGGCGCGCACGGCGCCACGGCGGCCGGCGCCGGGCGGGCGGAGCCGGCGTGAGCGGCCGGCTGGCGGACGCGACCAGTCCCTACCTGCTCCAGCACGCCGACGATCCGGTCGACTGGTGGCCGTGGTCGGACGACGCCTTCGCCGACGCCCGCCGGCGCGACGTGCCGGTGCTGCTCTCGATCGGCTACGCGGCGTGCCACTGGTGCCACGTGATGGCCCGGGAGTCGTTCGCCGATCCGGAGACCGCCCGGCAGATCAACGCCGGCTTCGTCGCGATCAAGGTCGACCGCGAGGAACGCCCGGACGTCGACGCCCCCTACATGGCCGCCACCCAGGCCATGACCGGGCGCGGCGGCTGGCCGCTGACCTGCTTCCTGACCCCCGACGGCGAGCCGTTCCACTGCGGGACCTACTACCCGCCGACGCCCCGGTCCGGGCTGCCCGGGTTCCGCCAGGTGCTGACCGCCGTCACGACGGCCTGGGGGAAGGACGGCGCGCGGGTCCGCGAGGCGGCCACCCGGATCACCGCGAACCTCGCCCGGCACGCCGCCGAGGAACGGCCCCGGGTGCCGGTCGGTCCGGAGATCCTCGACCGGGCCGCCGCGACGCTGCTGGACGAGGCCGATCCCGAGCACGGCGGGTTCGGCGCGGCCCCCAAGTTCCCGCAGGCGCTGTGCCTGGAGTTCCTGCTCCGCCATCACGAGCGCACCGGATCGGCGCGGGCGCTGGACGTCGTCGCGCTGACCTGTGAGCGGATGGCCCGGGGCGGCCTGTACGACCAGCTGGCGGGCGGCTTCGCCCGCTACACCGCCGACGCCGCCTGGGCCGTCCCGCACTTCGAGAAGATGCTCCACGACAACGCGCTGCTGCTGCGGCTCTACGCGCACCTCGCCCGGCTGACCGGATCGGCCCTCGCACACCGGATCGCCACCGGGACCGGGGACTTCCTGCTCACCGGGATGGCCGTCGACGGCGGCCTGGCCTCCGCGCTCGACGCGGACGCCGACGGCGAGGAGGGCCTGACCTACCTGTGGACGCCGGGGCAGCTGATCGGCGCGCTCGGGCTCGGCGACGGCATGTGGGCCGCCGACCGGTTCGGCGTCACCAGCGCCGGCACCTTCGGGCAGCGACGGTCCACCCTGCAGCTGCCCGCCGACCCGGACGACGACCAGCGCCTGCGCCGGGTCCGCGCCGCGCTGCTCGACGCCCGGCGGCGGCGCCCGCAGCCCGCCCGCGACGACAAGATCGTCACCGCGTGGAACGCGATGGCCGCCGTCGCGCTCGCCGAGGCGGGCACCGACCTGGGCCGCGACGACTGGGTGTCCGCCGCCGCGGACCTCACCCGGCTGCTCCTCGGGCTGCACCTGCGCGACGGACGGCTGTACCGCTCGTCGCGGCACGGGCGGCCGGGCACCGCGGCCGGGGTGCTCGAGGACCACGCCTGGCTGGCCGAGGCCCTCCTCGCCCTGCACCGGTCGACCGGCGACCCCGCCTGGCTCGACACCGCGGGCACCGTCCTCGATCTCACCCTGGACCGGTTCGCCGATCCCGACCGGCCCGGCCGCTTCCACGACACCGCCGACGACGCCGCGCCGATCCTGCACCGGCCGCGCGACCTCGTCGACAACGCCACCCCGTGCGGCAGCTCGGCGCTCGCCGGTGCTCTGCTCACGGCCTCGGTGCTCGTCGACGGGGAGCGGTCGCACCGCTACCGCGAGATCGCCGAGGCCGCACTGTCCACGATGGGCGGGGTCCTCGCCGAGCACGCCCGGTTCGCCGGACACTGGCTGAGCACCGCCGAGGCACTCGTGCACGGCCCGGTCCTGGTCACCGTCGACGGTGACCCGCGCGACCCGCGGTTCGCCGACCTGGTCGACCACGCCCGCAGGCGGGTCCCCGGCGGGGGCGTGGTCGTCGCCGGGCACCCCGCGGTGCCCGACGGGCCGGCGGCGCACCGGAGCCCGGCCGCGCACGTCTGCCGCGGGTTCGTCTGCGAGCGGCCGGTCGGCACCGTCGCCGAGCTCGACCGGCAGCTCGCCGGTCCGGGGGTGCGGGACGGGGTCGCGGGTCCGGGGTGAGACCGGGCCGGTGCTCGTGGGTCCTCCAGGTCTGTTCCGCCGGTGCCCTGTAGGGCACCGCACCCGTCGCGTTCGCCGCCGTCGGTAACCTGCCCCCGTCACCAACTTGTTTGATCTCGGCAGGAGATCAGGTCTGCAGCCATGATCTCCGAGGCGCCGGCCAGGCTCGCTCGCCCGTTACCTGTCGCCCCGCGGGGCTGACTCCAAGAAGGCTTGTGTCCTGGCCGGTGCCGCCGACGGGAGTGGCTTGAGAGAGGTCTGCACTGCCCCAAGTTGGTCTGCCCTCCTCGTCGAACAACAGACGAACGTCGTCGAGGAGGTTGGGTGTCGAACACGTCGACGCAGCAGCAGGATCGTGTGGTCATCGCGGTCGACCCGCACAAAGCATCGTGGACCGCGGCGGCGGTCGGCGCGGGGCTGACCCCGCTGGCCACGCTCCGGGTGCCGGTGAGCCAGCAGGGCTACCGTCAGCTGCGTCGTTTCGCGAATCGCTGGCCGAACGCGGTATGGGCGATCGAGGGAGCGATCGGGCTGGGCGCCCCGCTGGCGACCCGCTTGTCAGCAGACGGCATCGACGTCGTCGATGTACCCGCGAAGCTGGCCTCTCGAGTCCGCACCCTCTCGACTGGGCACGGCCGCAAGAGCGACAGCGACGACGCGGTCTCGGTCGGTATCGCGGCGCTGACCGCGGCCGGGCTACGCAGCGTTGCGGTCGACGAGACGATCACAGCCCTGCGTGCCCTGGTCGAGCATCGAGACGACATCGTCCGTACCCGAACCCAGACGGTCAATCGCCTTCATGCGCTACTCACCAAGCTGCTCCCGGGTGGAGTGTCCGGCTCCCTCGATGCCGAGACTGCAGCACGGGCATTGCGCAGGGTGCGGCCGCGCACGCCGGGCCCGCGCACGCTACGTCGCCTGGCCGTCGACCTCGTCGGCGAAGTCCGTCACCTGGACCGACGGATCGCCGCCGCGACGACCGAGATCAGCGCTGCCGTTGCGGCCAGCGGCAGCAGCCTGACCGAGTTGCGCGGCATCGGTGATCTGACTGCCGGCAAGATCCTCGCCCGAGTCGGGAACGTCCACCGGTTCCGCTCGGCGGCAGCGTTCGCCTCCTACACCGGCACCGCGCCCATCGAGGTCTCCTCCGGCGACACTGTCCGCCACCGCCTGTCCCGGGCCGGGGATCGCCAGCTCAACTGCTGCCTGCACATCATGGCCATCAGCCAGATTCGGCACGAGGGGCCAGGCCGGACCTACTACCGGCGAAAGCGCACCGCGGGAAAGAGCCACAAGGAGGCCATGCGCTGCCTGAAGCGGCGGCTGTCCGACCTGGTCTTTCGCGAACTCTGCCGCGATGCGGCACGTGTTGATGGCGCGGACCCGGGAGGACACCAGGGGGCGACTCGAGAGTCCAGCGCGACCGGCTCAACCCCTACCGCCGGCTCTTCGGACAAGTCACTTCCCGGGCCCGCGGCCGCTACTCTACCGCCGCCCCGACCAAGATCGACTTGACTAGAGAGGAGCCTTCTTGATCAAGCCCGGTGAGGGCTTGCAGGCCGCCGGTCGCGGTATGACTCGTTGCCCCTGTCGCACGATGATCTGGGGGGTGTTGTCGCCGCGACCGGCGCCACCGCCGCGGTGCTCACCGCCGTGTGGGCAGGCCCGGTGTACCGGGCAGCTGCTGTTCTCCTTCGTCCGGCACTGGTCACGCCGTGCGGCCACGCACGACGCCTCCGTCGCCGAACGGGCCGACTCGTACTGGTGACGGAGGCGGTGGCGGCGCTGCACGGCCGCGGCCGGCCACCGACCGTGAACGCGATCGCCGACGAGATCGGCATCGACCAGAGCTGCGCGTCACGACTGATCACGAGCGCCGTCGACGCCGGATATCTCACGGTGACAGCGGGAGCGTCGGACGGCCGCAGACGTGAGGTGTCGGTGACCCGCGCCGGACGCCTGGTCCTCCGGCAGGCGCACGCATGGCAGGAGGAGATCTTCGATGAGCTGACCGCGGGCTGGAGCGAGGAGCGGCGCCGGGACTTCCACACCGCCATGGCCGATCTCATCGCCCGGTCCGACCAGGTCGGCGGGTGAGCCCCTCGGGCGCCGGCGGCCCGCTCGCCCGAGCACGCCGGCGGTTTCCGGCCGCACCCCCGTGCAAAGCCGGAACCCCGGGGGGGTGGTCGGGGTCGTGCTGATCCTCGGCGCGGTCACCGTGCAGCGCGAACCGCGGTGACAGAGGTCCACCAGGCTCGACGCGCGGGCCGGGCGCGAGGACGTGGTCGGTGAACCCCGCCCCGCCGCCGACGCCCATCGGCGTCCACGGACGGATGGCCCGCACCCCGGGCACTTGACCGTGCCGCGGCGGCACGGTGTCACCTGGTCCGCACAGCCACGGACCGTCAGGAGGCCGGAATGGTGTCCCCGAATGCCGAGGACCACGCGCGCGCCGTGGTGCCGCACGGCTCTCCGCCGGCCGCCGCTTCGACTACGGGCCGGGGCCGATCCCTGCCGGTCGATCCGGCGGCAGGCGTCCGGGCCCGCCGCGCCGCCTGCTGACGTCACCATCCACGACCATCGTGCCGGGAGGCATGCCGTGTCCCTACCCATCCACCGGCCCAGACCGGACGACCACGACCCGGCCCGCGCCGCGGCGCCGACACCGGTCGCCGAGCGGTCGGTAGCTCCCGACCTGGCCAGGGGGATGATGCTGCTGCTCATCGCACTCGCCCACGCCCCGTGGTTCCTCTGGAACTCCGAGCTCGGGTCGACCCTGCTGCACCCGGCCGGCGGTGGGGCCGCCGACCGTGTCGCGCAGGCCGTGACGATCGTGTTCGTCGACGGGCGGGCCTGGACGCTGTTCGGGCTGCTGTTCGCCTACGGGATCGGTCAGCTCTACGCCCGCCGCAGCGCCGCGGGCAGCACCGACGCCGAGATCCGCAGGCTGCTGCGCACCCGTCACTGGTGGCTGCTCGCCTTCGGCCTCGTGCACGCCGTGCTGCTCTGGCAGGGCGACATCCTCGGCACCTACGGACTGCTCGGACTGCTGCTCGTCCCGCTGTTCCTGCACCGCAGCGACCGAGTCCTCAAGCTCTGGATCGGGCTGCTGCTCGGGGTCGCCGCACTGGTCAACATCGGCCTCGCCGTGCTCGGCCAGCTCGTACCCGCCGGGGTGGGGGCGGCGGCGCCGCAGCAGCAGGCCGCCGCGGAGACCGGCTACCTCGCCTCGGCGCTGCTCCGGCTGGCGCTGTGGCTGCCGTCGCCGATCTCGTCGCTGGTCGGGCTCGTCATGCCCGCCGCGTTCCTGATCGGGATCCTCGCCGCCCGGCACCGCATCCTCGACGAACCCGGCCGCCACCTCCCGCTGCTGCGCCGCACCGCCGTGATCGGTCTCGCGCTCGGCTGGGGCCTCGGAACGCTGCAGGCCCTGCTCCACCTGGGCGTGCTCGTGGTGCCCAACCCGTCGGCCGTGGTCTCGTTCCACCTGCTCACCGGCATCTTCGCCGGCGTCGGCGTGGCCGCCCTGTTCGGGCTGATCGCGCACCGGGTCGGCACCCGCCGCCCCCTTCCGGTCCGGGCGCTCGTCGCGTTGGGCCGCCGGTCGCTGTCCGGCTACCTCGCCCAGTCGTTGATCTTCGTCCCGGTGCTGTCGGCCTGGGGGCTCGGGCTCGGGGCGCACCTGACCAGCGCCACCGCCATGCTGGTGGCGATCGGCGTGTGGCTGCTGACCGTCGTCGTCGCCTACCGGCTCGACGTCGCCGGTGTCCGCGGCCCGGCCGAGGTGCTGCTGCGGAGGCTCACCTACCGAACCTGAGGCGCCCTCGGTAGCGGCCCGGCGTCAACTACTCGGCAGCCGGCCGAACCGCTCGTACCCGCCGGGCTCGGGGACGCCGATCCGGTCGAGCGCCAGGGAACCCGACCGCGTTGCCACCTCACCGACCGGGGACCGGTCCCGTGACAGACCCCACGCCCGTCGCCGGATACGTCGGACTGTAGGACGACGCGACTCGCGCCCCCAGGTCCGCGACGGACGCTCCGATACTGCCGATCGGCGGTCGCCGAACGACTTGACCATGCCGCGACGGCACGGTCTTCACTGGACCTACGCCGGGATCCACCCGGCCTTCATCGACCTGTACCTCGAGGAGGAAGCCGTGTTCGAGCACAAGGTCCTGAAGTTCACCTGGGGCTGGAAGGGGTTCGACTACGCCAAGATCGAGCAGGAGCTCAACGAACTCGGGGCCCAGGGCTGGGAGGCCGTGGGCACCATCGTGCCCAGCGTCGGCGCCGGGCAGTCGATCGAGATCGGGATCATCGTCAAGCGGGAGCGGAACGGCTGAGAACAGGCCGATCGCCGCCGGCGACGATCGGATAGCCAAGGTCTGCAGGGCAGACCGACCGATTCGGCGCGAGACGAGCGAGTGCGGGCAGGCGGGGTGCGGGTACGTCACGATCAGCGTCGTTGTCGCCTCCGTAGATGACCACCAGCAGCAGTGATGTGCGTGGGTCGTCGTCGCGTAGCTGGTCTCTCGACCTCCGTGCGCGGTGCACCTCGACACACCACACCGTGGCCGCCACCACTGTCAGATCGCCGGGGAGCACCTGCTCAACGGGAACGCGTCCGCACGTCGGGTGCGGGTGCGGGCGCGGCACCGTCGAGCAGCATCTCGACCTGGCTGACGAGCATGGGTGTCTCCGCGACCGCATCGAATCCGCTACCTGCCACCCGTGAGGCGAAGCCGTCGATCAGCAGCTGGGCCTCGGCCACGGCACCGGTGAGCGGTGGAGCAGCGCTATCGCGCGATTCATGGAGGGCGTCTCAGGCCGCCGCAGTATCGGTCCGAGCACCGTGACCGGCGCGACACGCAATCTATTCGGTGTCGGCCTGCACGAGTTCGCTCGCCCGAGCCAGAACTCTGATCTGGGCCGCGTGATAGTTCTCGACGAACGCCTGGGCGACTACCGCGTCGGCGGTGTACTTGCCCTGGGGCGACTCGGAACCCGGGTCTCGCAACCACGGGAACCTCGCGTGATCGTCACGGATGGCCACCGCCACCCGCAGCGCCAACGCCTCGATCGTCGCCTCGTCCGCATCCTGCGGGAGCACCTCGAACTCCGCCTCGTAATCCCGGCGTTCCGCCGCAAGCACAACCAGGTCGGCGAGTGACGCGTCCTCCCACACCCGCGAGAACACGGTGAGCAGAGCCCGATCGCGCGGCCCCAGATCACCGGACACCGCGCCGAACGCCGACGGAGTGTCCAGCGGCACCCGGTGCTCCAGGATCACCGCCAGCTCGGCGCGCATCCGTTGCAACCGCTCGATCGTCGCGTCCAGCTCGTCGTGCACCGCGCGCAGCGCTTCCTGCGGATGTGCCGCGGCGCGGATCTCCTTGAGCGGGACCCCGAGCGCGCGCAGGCGCGTGACCTGCAGAAGCCGGAGGAGGTGGGACGTCCGGTACTGCTTGTAGCCGTTCGGCTCGCGTTCGGGCTCGTCGAGCACCCCGGCCTTGTGGTAATGGCGCACCGCCTTCACTGTCGTGCCGGCGAGCTCGGCGAGCTCACGGGTGCTCCACACCACCTCGTCCCCCCGTTCTCGTGCTCTGGCCCCACGCGCTGCCACGGGTGCGCACCACGCCACTACAAACCATGCCGTCGGGACACAGGCAAGGCTCCGACGACCGAGTCACCGTCGCCTTGACCCTGCCCCGACGGCACACCTTTCACTTCGACCGCGGTTGACCACCAGCCACGGTCACCGCGCACCTCCCCCGTACGTCTACGGGGAGCACCCGGCGGACGCCACCGTGGCGACGGCCCCACGAGGAGAACGAGATGCCCAGGAAACCGACCGGAGCAGGCGCACCGGTGCACCGTGCGAGCGAGCCGGTATGAGCACGGTCGCCGGTACACCGACCACCCGGGCCGTCGCGCCCGACCTCGCCCGCGGCGCGATGCTGCTGATGATCGCGCTCGCGAACGTCCATCTCTACCTCTACGGCTCCGCCGGGCTGCGCGGCTACCCGGCGGACCTGGGCCTGGCCGATCAGATCGTCGCCCTGTTCCAGCTGATGTTCGTCGACGGGCGGGCGTACCCGCTGTTCGCGATGCTCGTCGGCTACGGCGCTGTCCAGTCCGCACGACGACGTGAACCCGGCCGTGCTGTGGGGATCCTGCGCCGTCGCGGGGCCTGGATGATGGCGATCGGTGCGCTGCACGGCGTGCTGCTGTTCTCCGCCGACATTGTCGGCGCCTACGGTGTACTTCTGGTCCTCTCCGCCGGGGTCCTGGTACGCGGCTCGGATGGCGCCCTTCGGATGATCGCGCTCGCCGGGCTGTTGGTGACCGGCGCCGTCGGAGTCAGCTCGGGCCTGCCCTCCGGCCCCGCCTGGCCCAGCATGACGGTGACCGACCCGGCCTTGGCAATGCTGCTGCACCTGCCCGAGTGGCTGGGCAGCACCGTCGTCGCAGCGCTCACCACGGTCGGAATGGTCGCGCTCGGTGCGCTCGCGGCCCGCCGCGGCATTCTCGACGAACCCGGCCGGTGCCGTCCGTTCCTGCGCCGGACCGCCGTCACCGGGATCGCCGTCGCGGCGGTGACCGGGCTGCCGCTCGCACTCGCGGCCACCGGATGGTGGCAGCCGACGACCGTGCCCGCCCTGGTCGCCGGGGTGCTGCACCAGGTCGGCGGGCTCGCGGGTGGCGTCGGATTCGGGGCGCTGTTCGGCCTGATCTCGACGCGCACAGCTCCGCGGGCGCTGCTCGCCACCGGCCGTCGGTCGTTGTCGAACTACCTGGGCCAGTCCGTGGTCTTCTGCGCCCTGCTACCCGCCTGGTCGCTCGGTCTGGGCGCCGACCTGACGGTCTGGCAGGCGTCACTGCTCGGCGTCGCAACCTGGTTGCTCGGGATCGCCGCCTCCGCGGTCCTCGAACGGGCGGGTCGACGCGGTCCTGCCGAGGTGGTGCTCCGTCGGTTGACCTATGGCAGACGACCGGCGCGCACCGGCTGACCTCGCCCGGAGGCTCGCGGTGAATCGTCCTGGGTGGTGGAGGCTCCTGATCTAGCAAGGAGATTGGAGCTGTGCCTGCACCTCGGAAGTTCGACGAGGAGACCCGTGCCCGCGCGGTCCGCCTCTACCAGGACCGGTTGCGTGATCATGGCGAGTCCAAGCTGGCCGCCCGCCGGCATGTCGGCCAGCTACTCGAATCAAGCCGGCGCACCCACAGACCCTGTGCGACCACCAAGGGCAGCAACACGGGGTTCCCGGACAAGAACCACGACACGATGTCTACGCCCTGCCGACCCCGGCGAAGTCCGCATCGAGGATCGAGTCGAGCAGCCCCTGGATCTCCTCGTGCGTGGAGACGCCATAGACACGCCGCAGGAACGTCAGCCGATCGAAGGGGTCCGTGAAGGAGGCCTCACCGAGGGCGTCCGCGAGCTCATCGACGGTCCATCCCCCGTCTTCCTTCGTCACCGGTGTCCCGAGTGACCACGTGTTCGTCGGGATCACGCTGCTGCCACGAACGGTGAGCACCTGCCCCGTCAGAGGAGTGTCGGAACGGCCGAGATAGGCGACGACCACCGCCTGGTGGATCGGATCCCACGGGTCGAACGCACCCGGAGCGGGGGTCGTCTGCGTCAGCGAGGGCACGCCCGCGGGCAGGTCGAGCGACAGGCGGGTGCGCGCTCCGGGCGAGATCGCGTTGACCCGAACACCGTATCGGCGCAGTTCGAGAGCGTGCACGATCGTCATGGCCGCAACGCCGGCATTCGCGGCGGCGTAGCTCGTGTTGAGCGGCAACGGCGAGTCGAGCCCTGCCGTCGACGTGGTGTTCACGAGTGAACGATCCTGGTGATCGCCTTCCTCGTGGCATCCTCGCCAGTAGTCGGCCGCCCAGCGGCTCACGTTGAACGCGCCTTTGAGTTTCACGGCCACGACCGCGTCGAACTCGTCCTCCGTCGCTCTGACCAAGGAGCCCGGTCGGCTGACAGCGGCGTTGTTGACGACGATGTGGAGATCGCCCCAGCGTTCGACGGCGGTGCCGACCAGAGCTTCAGCGCCGCGCCACTCCGCGACGCTGTGAGTGCTGGCGACCGCTTCTCCCCCTTGCTCACGGATCTCGGCGGCGACGGAGGCTGCGATGCTCGCATCGCCCCCACTCCCGTCCGGGGCGACGCCAGGATCGTTCACCACGACTCTCGCACCCTCGCGCGCGAGGTAGAGCGCCTCGGCGCGGCCGATCCCGCGTCCCGCGCCCGTTACCAGGGCGATACGCCCATCAAGACTTCCCATCGTTCCCCCTAGGTGCAGTGACTATAACTGTACAGTGACTGCTTTTATTCATCCAGGGTACTCTGTCGGAATGACGGGTGAGCTGGGACGTAGGGAACGCAAGAAGCGACAGACTCGAGAGGCGCTGATCAGGGCTGCGAACCGACTGGTCGCGGAGCGGGGGTTCGACGAGGTGACGGCAGCGGAGATCGCCGAGGCCGCTGACGTCTCGCCCCGCACCTTCTTCCTCCATTTCGATGCGAAGGAGGATGTGCTGCTCGGTGACGCCCGCCTCAACACCGACGCCGGGATCGCCGCCATCGAGGCCCGGGATCCCGCAGACCCGCCACGGACGACACTCGCTCACGCGGCCGCAGCGATGATCGCCTCGGCGCCTTCGGGCGACGCACTCTCCTGGCTGGGCGCACGTGCACGCCTCATCTTCGGCTCGGAACAGGTGCGCGCCCGCCTCATGCAGCGCCTACTCGCCGGTCAGGAGGAGTTGACCGAGGCGCTTCGTCGGGCGTACCCGGATCTGGACGGCCTCGAGGCACGAGCCTTGGTCGGCTCCGTCATCGGTGGCGCGACGTTCGCCGTGGGTTCCGTCGTTGTCGCCGTTCTCGACGACGGCGGAGACGAGGACCGAGTACGCGACGCGATCCGACTCGCCCTACAGATCGCGACGCAGAGCGGTCCGCCACGGACGCCATGATCGCCGGAGACGCGAGGCCCCGGGCTCAGCCGACCGTCTCGGAGGAGAAGTCCTCCAGGGTCTGCTTGTCGCTCCCCTGCAGGGAGAAGAGCGCGAGCGTCACGGACCTGGGAAGGCGCGTGAGGAGCTTCATCAGGTGCGGAGTGCACCATGCCGCGACGCGGTTTCGGGGCACGAGCTGGGCGAGCGCGCTGGGCCCGACCTTGCGGCTCTGCGCGACCGGAGCCGACATGACACGTTCCGTCCGCTCATACGCCGCCCGGTGATCATCACCGGCACGCGCTAGCTCACCGGCGAGCACATGGGCGCCGAGGACGGCGAGGGCCGTGCCTCCACCGACGGCGGGCCCGGGGGAGTAGGCGGCGTCACCGACGAGGGTGACGCGCCCACGGGACCACGTCTCCATCCGGATCTGGCTGATGGAGTCGAAGTAGAAGTCGTCGGCGGTCTCAGCGCCGCTGAGCGGGGGTGGAATCAGATGCTCGATGCCACCGAAGGCGCCACGCAGCATATCCAGTTGCTGAGCGCGGCTCAGTTCGACGCCGGGAGTGCGACCTTCTCGGAAGAGCAGAAGTGCTCGCGCTCGGCGCCCACCGTCCACGGCATACGTGAATGCTGCCCTGTCGGCACAGACATGGCTGAGCACCTCCCGATCCAGCCCGAGCGAGTTCGGATAGCTGTACACGGACAGATACGCGCCGAGATCGTTGCGGAACCGATCTTCGGCCCCGAAGGTCAGACGCCGGATGCGGGAGTGCAGGCCGTCGGCGCCGATGACCAGGTCGAACGTTCTCGGTGGGGACTTCTCGAACTCGACCGAGACCCCCTCCTCGGCGTCGCCGACAGCCGCGACAGCGTCACCGAACACGTACTCCGCGTTCGGTGCCGCAGCGTCGTAGAGGATGGAGACCAGGTCGTCCCGCTGAATCTCCACGTGCCGGTCCGAGACCGAGGCGCTCAGACGCGGCATCCGAAGGGGCCTCCCCCGCCGCCGCTGGAACACCACGCTGTCCCTTCGCACCCGGGCGTCCTGCACCGCAGACAGCAGGCCCATCCGCTCGACCACCTCGACCGCGACTCCGGCGAGATCGACGGCATGCCCCCCGCTCCGTCGCAGATCCGGAGCCCTCTCGACCACGGTGGGCGCGAACCCGGCACGGGACAGCCAGTACGCCAGCACGGAGCCGGCGATACCCGCGCCCGAGATGAGAACGGTCCGAGTCATGCAGAAAGATTACTTGTCGGACGGCTAGGTATCAACCCACGATGAGGTTCCGCCGGATCACCTGCTCGTCGAGCGGTTAGCATGCCGAGTCAGCCGCTCGTTCTGAGCGGCATGCGACTGCACAGGGAGCGAGCGGTGGCGGAGGACGACCCTTCCCCCCGTCGTGACGGCCGTACGACGGACACGCGACAGCGCATCGAGGCGACGGCATTGAGGCTGTTCGCCACCCGGGGCTTCGCCGCCACCAGCCTCCGGAACATCGCCGACGAGCTGGGCATCACCAAGGCTGCCCTCTACTACCACTTCCCCGCGAAGAAGGACCTCGCACGCAGCGTGTTCCAACCGTTCATCGACGACGTGGACGCCCTGCTGAGCAGGCTCGATGGTCGGCGGTCACCGCGGGAGATCCTCTCCGCGTATGCCGAAGCCCTCGTACCGCATCGCGCGACCCTCACGGCGATGCTGCGCGATCCGGCCGCCGCCGTCGACCTGGATCTCGCGGAGGTGAGCGCCCGATGGCTGTCCCGCGTCGGAGCACTTCTGGACGACGAGGACGACCCGTCCCCCGAGAGGAGGGTGCGGACGACCGTGGCCTTCGGCGGTCTCACCCGGGCGCTGATGCTTCCCGACGCAGAGGAACCCGCGACACGCGAGGCCGCGGTCGCCGCCGCCGTCGCGGCCCTCGATTCGCGATGAACTGATCGGCGTGACGCATCACTCCATCCGTGCGCGCAGCGCCGGACCGGAGTGCTCGCACCACAGCAGCCCCACACCGGCTTCGTCACAGCCCAGGGCGCGAGCCCGCCCACGAACCTCATCGGCCGCTCGACATAAAGGCAGTCACTGCATTCATATAGTCACTGTACTGTAGCCGCATGGCACGGAACCCGAACATCGAAGGACTGTCCGCATGAGCGACTCGCCTGCCCCGGTCCTCGTCACCGGTGCAACCGGGCGGCTCGGACGCGCGGTCACCACGCACCTCGTCACCGAAGGGTTCTCCGTCCGCGCGCTCAGCCGTGGGGCGCGCGAACCGACGGGGACGATCGACTGGGTCGCAGGCGACATCGCTACCGGCACAGGCCTTCACCAAGCGACCTCCGGCGTCTCGGCGATCGTTCATCTCGCGTCTGCGCCGTACCGGCGCGGCTACACCAGAGAGGTGGAGATCGGCGGAACCGGGCGACTGCTCGCCGCTGCGGCGAACGCAGGCGTCGAGCACGTCATCTATACCTCGATCATCGGGTGCGACAAGGTTCCCTGGGGCTACATCCGCACCAAATGGGAGGCCGAGAAGATCGTCCGCAACAGCGCTGTGCCCTCGAGCATCCTGCGCCTCGGTCAGTTTCACGAGTTCATCGACCAGGGACTCACCGCGCTCGCCCGCACCGGGCTGGTGACCAGCGACCGCGGGTTCGTCGCGCAACCCGTCGACACCGCAGACGCCGCCGGACGGATCCTCGGCATGCTTCGAGAGGGGCCGTGCGATGAGATCGTCGAGTTCGGCGGGCCTGAGGTGCTCGACCTGCGCACCGCCGTCGAGCAGTGGCTCGAGGCGACGGGGACTCGCCGCCCGCACCTACCCATTCACGTCCCGGGCAAGCTGGGCAGGGCGATCAGGAACGGGCTGCTGGCGACGCAGGCCGAGCCGCGGGGCACCCGCACGTGGCAGGACTACCTGAAGTCGAGATACGGGCGTTGCGCGGTCGGCTGATGCAGGCCCACTCGCGAGCCTGACTGTGCCGAACCGGATCTCCGTGAGGCAGCGGCGTCACCGCCTCCTCGGAAGCTCTCGCCTCGGAGCGCCACCGGCGGAAGCGGATCACCAGTAGCGGCCGGTGCGGATCGCGTCGGCGACCGCGCCTGCACCGTCCTCGGCCGCCAGTCTCCTGGCGAGTCCGCGGGCGCGCTCGCCGAGGCCCGGCTCCGCCCACACCCCGCCCAGGACTGTGCCGAGTGCCCCCGCCGTCACGCGACGTAGCCCGATCGCCGCGGGGGCGACCCCGAGGTCCACCAGTCGGTCCGCCCACAGTGGTTGGTCGGCGGCCAACGGCAACGGCACGGCTGGCAGACCCGCCCGCAGCCCCGCGGCCGTCGTCCCGGCCCCGGCGTGGTGCACGACGACGTCGGCTCGTTCGAACAACCAGTGGTGGGGCACCGATCCGACCGAGAGGATCTGCTCGTCCCTCGACACGTCCAGCCCGGCCCACCCCGCCTGCACCACCGCCCGGTGCCCCTGCAACACATCGCGCAGGCCCGCCAGTCTGTCCGCGACGCCCGCCGGGGCCATGCTGCCGAGCGTCACCACCACTGGTGGTGTACCCGCTGCGAGGAAATCCGTCAGCTCTGCGGGTGGCGTCCATCCCGGCTCCACCGCAGGCCACCAGTACCCGACCACGCGGCGCCACACGGGCCAGTCCTGCGGTGCTTCCAGCACGGCTGGGCTGTACCCGTACATCACGGGCCAACGCTGCCGATCGAGCTTCGCGAAGTACTCCCGGATCCCTAGCGGCGCCAACCCGAGATCGTGCCGTAGTTGAGCCGTCGCCGACCGGAACGGGACCTGGCCCAGCACCCGCAGACCGTGGGCCGCAGCACGATTGCCCCACCGCCCGAGCGATCGCCGGGTCAACGCCCACGGCGCGAACTCCCCCGTAGGGTCGAGCGGCTGCAGATAGACGCCCATGCTCGGGATCCTCGACGCCTCGGCGACATGGATGCCCTGCCAGCCCAACGCCGACACCAGCAGCATCTCCGCCCCGGATGCCGCTCGGGTGATCGCTGCACCCATGTCCCGCCAATGCCGCCGGTGCAACTCGATCATCGCCGCGGAGCCTGCGGCTGCGAACCGCAGCGAACGCTGACCCGTTCGTGAGGCGAGCTCCCGTTCCATATCCATCGGCAGTGGGTGGTAGCCGACCCCGTGGGCCCGCACCATCTGTTCGAACGGCACGTGCGTCGCGATCGACACCTCATGTCCATCCGCCTGCAACCGGGCAGCCAGCCCGGTGTACGGCAGCACATCACCGGTCGATCCGATCGCAACGATGACCACCCGCACGTCTATCGCCTCCTCGCCGTGCCGGCTCCGACCTGCTCGACGAGATCGTGCGCCACCTCGAGCGCGGCGTGGAAGGCGACCTCGCCGAGCAAGCCGGGGGCCCGACTCTTGTCGCTGACGACATGGACGCCTGGGCCCCGCTGCGTCGCAGGCCGGTCTCGCCAGGACGTCCCCGGGAGATCGATTGCTCCGGTCTGGTCCACGAGCCGCAGCCGCCTGCGCCATGTCGTGCGGGACCGCCAGTCCGGATACGCCTGGTCGAGCAGAGCTTCGAGTCGGCCCGCCGCGTCGTCGACGCTCTCTCCGGGTCTGATACCGATCTGAGCCTGAACCAGGTGCTGGCCTGTCGGGGCGAGTGACGGGTCCGCGTAGCTGTAGGCCGCGGCCCATCCGGCTTCGTCGAGATCGAAGCAGACGTAGACGTCTCCACGGCGTGCCCGGATGCCGAGATCGATGGCGACGCACTGCGAACCCGTCCAGGTCAGGGTGTCATCACCGAGGAGGCGCGCGGCCGACTCGAGCTTCATGGCGAGAACCGTGGGGGCCTCCGGCAGTGCCCGCACCAGGCTGTCGTACTCGATCCGCACACCCAGGCCCACGCAGTACCCGACCAGTCGGTCGATCATGGATCGCCAGCCGCCGCGGATGTAGCGCGGCACCGGTGGCATCCGGGTGACCTGATGCAGCCGTCCCTGCACGAAGGACGCGGCGAGCTCACCGGGATCGTGGTGGAAGGTCAACGGTCCAGGCCAGCTGCACAACGCCTCGGCGGATGCCTCTCCGGTCATCGAGCGGACCCAGTCCCGGAACGAGACGTCATCGGGGGCCCGCCGAGACCGTGCCACCATGGCCGCGGCTGCGGCCTGCACGGGCGGCATGCGGTGCAACGCGCCGCGGTAGCGGAACCGGACAGCTGCACGGGCTGCTCGAGCGGCCGGTTCCCCCAAACCGCGGGCGTCGAGCCACTTCCAGAGTGTCCCGTTCGCGTAGAGGACGTGCGGTCCCCAGTTCGCCCGGTGATCGGCGTCGAGTGACGTCCCTCGGCCGCCGGGATCGGGCTTGGCCTCCAGCAGCCGGACCGGGACACCGGCTTCCGCGAGCGTGGCGGCGGCGACCAGCCCACCGAGACCGGCGCCAACGACTGTGACCTCTCGACTCATTCCACGACCTCTCGACTGACTCATCCTGCCTCCTTGTCACCAGACCTGACGACGAGAGCCGCGTATCGGCGACGGCGCTCCCTCATGAACGAGACGAGAGCGCGGGGGTGGACCGTGACAGGACCGGACGGTGATGTGCGCCACTCGAGTTCGGGTGCGGTGCGCGATCTGACAGTGAGTCCTTGCCAACCTGCTGGACGGGCAGGTCGGGGCGGGTGCGGCGCGGCGTGACCACGGGTGGGTGAAGCTACCGCCGCCTACGCCGAACCACCCATCCACGATGGACCAGGACCAGGACCAGGACCCGGCCCGCGCGACGCAGACACGCCGACACTTCTCAAACGCGCTCGCAGTGCCCGGGGGCTCGCACAGATGCGTGACCATCGATGGATCGGCGATAAAGGGTGCGTCTGCCGCGGCATGCTCACGCCGTTCAAAACACCAAGAGTCGCGAACTCCTGGACTGGCAGAAACCTTCAACGACGACATCAAATCCACACGAGCCGTTATCGAACGCGTCATCGCGAACATCAAGATCTGACGCATCCTCCATACCGACTACCGACGCCCCTTTCGAGAAATTCGACGAGACGATCTCGGCGGTCGCTGGACTCAGCCCCTACCCGCTGTCGTGAAAAGCCTCGAATAAGCCTACTGGTCGAGAGGCACTTTCTTCTTTCGGGGGTCACCTGCCGCCCAGCCTGCCATGAAGAGTTCAGACTAGACGACGATTTCGGTGTCCCATGATCCGGGAGACTGGCCATGGAGGGACCAGTAGCGTTCCGCGACCGCGTCGGGGTCGAATCTTGTTCCGGAGGCGATGATCCCGCCGATGGTGACGCTCGCAACGTGGACGCCTCGCGACGCGAACTGCGAATCGAGTATCCTCACCAGGGTCCTGATGCCGAACTTGCCGAGCGACAAAGTCAGATACTCCGGCTTCGGCTCCGGCATTCCACTACTGATCAGATAGCTCCCACCGCCGACATCCGCCATGATCGGCAACAGGTGCGCCGCCGTGATCACGGCCCCGCCGACGTTCACCCCCCAGGTCTCCCGCAAGTCGTGCAACGTGACACCGTGCAGGTGGTCGGCGCGGACGACCGCGGCGTTATACACCACGACTTCCGGTGGCCCGAATCTGTCGACAGCGACGTCGAGCCCTCCGCGGAGGGACGCCTCGTCGCGGCAGTCGGCCTCGATGGTCCCGACCTCCGCCCGTGACGAGACCGTTGCGGCTACGGCCTCCAGATGACGTCGCTGACGTGCGAGCAAGGCAATCGGACGGTCGCGGTCGGCGAAGCGACGTGCGAGTGCCGAGCCGAGGCCGGGCCCCGCGCCGACAATGATCACTGATCCAGGCATGACGGAAATGCTAGAGCCTCACACCATGTGAGACTCAAGTACACTCGCCCCATGAGAATAGGTACTGTTGCGGAGCTCACCGGGGTGACTGTGCGGCTCCTCCGGTACTATGAGGAACGGGGTCTGCTGCATCCGCGCCGTGGCTATAACGGGTATCGCGAGTACACTTCTTCCGACGTCGATCGGGTTCGGGGCATTCGCTGGTTGATGGATACGGGGATGCCGACGTCGACCATCCTGCACGTGGCGCATTGCGTGTCCGATGACGTCCAGTCGACCATCGAGGCATGCCCTGACCTCGCGTCCCGGCTCGGTCGGCAACGCGAAGACATCCTGGAGAACATCCGTATCCTTCGAGGCACGCTGGCGCGCATCGAATCGAGCCTCGGCACTGTCCGCGGGGGTGGTGCGGGAGGGGCGGCTGAAACCTGAGCAGAGGTCGACGCGGGAGGACCGAGGTAGGGCGACCCGGGCCCCAACCTTCTCACTCGTCGATGCCACCCAACTCCCCCTCGGAGGGAGTCGTCGGCCGCGGGAGGTCTGGAGGAACGCCACATGGCTGCTTTGCCTGGCAGGCCGGCACGGTCGAACCATGTCGAACGGAATCCGAGAGGGGGGTTCACAAGAGATGGAGATAGCGACTCATGAATCCGTTCCCGGTGTTGAACCATGGATCCGGCGAGCTGCTGAGCGGCGCGACCACGGTCCCGGCGTACCTGCCCCTCCTGCTATGCGGGCCGTTGCTGTGCGTGGTCGCCGTGGCCTCCTGGCGACGGCGCAGGTCAAGGCCGCTGGCGTGGTGTGTGACGACTACCGCGTGATCTTCTACTAGCATAGCTGCACGACAACGACGACAGCACCCCTCCCATGATCGGCAGTGGGCGCCGTTTTCCCTGGTAGACCTACCTGAGCGGGCGACGGGAATCGAACCCGTAGCCAGTTTGGAAGGCCGTGCCAAACTGGCTGCAACCCGATCAACCGGCGCCATCAGACCGGTCATAGTGCCCCCGAGTAACCGTGGTTCACCGCAGCTAATCGCCTGTTAATCGCCCAGCTTCGGCAGCCCTCTGCTCGGCGCCTCGTGACGATGCGGACCGCCCGGCACCTGATCGGCGGATGTCGCTGCCCCGCCCGGCAACGTCGGGCCCGCAAGGCCCTCGTCCTGCAGGTGCACGCGCATCACCGGTGAGCGGGAGACACGGAAACCGGCCTTTTCATACATCCGACGCCCGTCCTCGGTAGCGAGCAGCTCCGCGCGGCCGGCACCGACGGTGCGACTCCAGGCCAACACAGCGTCGAAGGCTGCGCGGCCATGCCCCTGCCCTCGGACCTCAGGATCGGTGCACACATTGCAGACCAGCACGTCGCCGCCTGGCGAGTGCGGCGACGGGGGCGCTTCCCGGAGGATGCCCATCGCGGTCGCGACGACCGCGCCGCCCACCTCGACGACCATGACGCAGAACCGTGGGTCGTCCAGCCGGCGCGTGAGCCACTCCGCCGCCGCGGCCTGCCAGTCGGTGGCATCGTGCTGCGAGACCTCCATCGCCCGGAACATCTCGGCACGGAGCCGCACGACGTCCTCGATATCGCGTGCCGCCGCCCTGCGGATCTGTCGGGAGCTCACACCGTCGAGCGTAACGACCGCCGCGAGACCCTCCATGGGCACGCAACGAGCGAGTAGCACCGCCGTCGTCAGGGCATTCGCCATCTCTGAGCTGACGGCACCGGTCACGAAGCGCCGCACACGGTTGCGCCACTCCGAGCAGCGACTCAACACTTTTGACGAGCCCACGCAGCAGCAGCTAACACCCCCACTCGAACCGCGACAGACCAGGCGATAACCACCTGACCTGACGTTCCGGGGGCACCTATGCGTAGCACCGTCCGAGTCCTACTCAGTGCCGCCGTCGTCGCCGTCGCCGGCATGAGTGGAGGCACGGTCTACGCATCGCAGGCCGTCACAACACCACCGCCCGTCCCCGTGGTCGCGGCCGCTCCGACGGGCGCCGGCTCGCCTGCCCTGCAGTTGCCGGTCTCGACGTTCGCGGCGGACTCGATCGCAGCCGCCCGTTCCGCAGTCGACGCCGTCGTGGCGGCCGAGGCCGAGGCCGCTGCTGCCGCCGCCGAACGCCGGTACACCTGCGAGCCCGCTGCGGATGCCCGCGTCGTCGACGGGATCATCGTCAACAAGGACTGCCCGGGGCTGAACGCTGCGAAGGAGCAGACCCAGCGCGAGTACGCCACGTCCGGAGAGGCGCAGTACGACTACTACGTCGGTGGCCCCGGCGCCGGCGAGATTGCCCAGGAGAACGCCCTGCAGGCATGCAGAGAGCAGACCGGGATGACCACCGCACAGTGTCAAGCCGATGCTGCCGCCGGGAACGCGAGTTGACGCCCAGCGCCATCTATCAGAGTCGGCGGCGGGAATTGAACCCTCGTAGCCAGTTCGGAACGGCCTACCAATCTGGCATTCACCCGCTCAACCTGCGTCAGCAGACAGGCGCCAACGCCCGCAGGTAGCCGTAGCGCTCCGCGGCCACTCGCCCGCCGTCCTGGCCAAGCGAAGCTCGGTGACCGAGCGTCCAGCACCTCTTCCAGGTCGCCACCGGGTTGACGGAGTCACGATCGTTTAGCCCACTAGGGCGAGCACGGATGAACAACAAGACGCCCATTTGGACCAGTAACAGATCGCGGCTGCCACGCGACGGTCCGTATATGCCACACGGCCCCTGCCGGCGCACCTACAGGAGGGCATCGTGACCGAAGCTGGCGCTTCGACCACTCATACCAACACCGGCCCCCCAGAGGTGCAGCTCGGAAGTCTCCGTCTGTACTTTTCGGTAACCATACTTGAATGCGTTACTGACGACGCCGATCGCGCCTTCCACGAACTTGTGAAGTTTAGTCAGTCTTCAGCAAAACACCTGGGCCAATCGATTAGCTCCACAGTGATTGCTGAGACATTGATTGGCGGTCCGGGGGATCGATTCGAGGACGGCTCGACCGAGATCCTCGCCGACCTAGGATTCGACGGCTTGCACGCAATCGCGCGACGCAGACAGGCGACCCCATCTTGGCTCAAAACCGGCAACGACCTGCTCGACACTCACCACGAGCTCACTCTAACGTTACGGCGCGGTCGACTTGTCGCTATTCGAAGCGACATTATGGATGCAACGAAAATCGTGAATTGGGCAAGTACGCTTAGTTCTCCCTACCGGCCACTGCTGCCGGAAATATTAGAAGGAACATTCAAGGGCGATGGGAAGATGCTATGGGCACAGGGCGTCCACCGACGTCGCACGACAAAGCCCGACAGTAAGTCAATATCAGGGGGTCGATTACAAGACGTATTCGACGCAACTGAAGATTTCAGCTTTGCACTTACTGCAATGAGACTGGACTACACACCCGCTCGTTCCGATGCAACATTGGCAGGGTCGCTAACGATATCGCCGGAACGATCGCATATTAGCTCACGCTCTTTACCCGACTTCGGCTCGTTTGCGGCATCAACTGATGAAGCGTTAAGCATGGTGGAGAAATCGCTCAGCGGCGAAAATCCCCCCGACCCGGCACTGCCTGGCTATGCCCGGAGGACTTCCACTTTATCAGGGGTTCTCGGTGCATTCGATCTTCGAGTCATCTCAAGCGAAGAGATTGCCAGCCACAATGCAGACGATCGCGACCTTCTAGAAACTCACGCAGAGTTTCTCCGAGAGTCTATCGGCGAAGTACACGGCAACCCTGCCTCAGCCAAAGCGTCTCTAGAGATCTGTCGAGATGGGGCATTACAAGGGCACGTCGTGTTGAACCCCACTACAGGAAAAAACAAGTTCACACTATCCGTAGGACTAGGAAAGATCACCGGAGCCTCTGAACCGGTGTGTCGCGCGCGGGACATCATTGACGAGAGTGACGCAGTCAGCATCTATTACGAATCTGGCCACATGTATACATCCGGCCAGATATTTACCCAGAACCTCAACCCCCCGCCCTTCCAAGGAGTTCAGTTCGAAGACTTCAGTGGCTTCGATATCCTCCGCGAGAAACCGAAGGCCAGCGGAGACAACGAAATCCACCGCAGAATAGCCCGAGGGAACGACCGATCAATATTCTCCTGGATTGTCGACTACTTCAGCGACGGCTGGCTCATCTGCGACGACGGGTCAGGCGAGGTAGCAGACTTCTTGCACATATCGAACGACGGGACACTATCAGCTATCCACGCCAAGGCCGCAGGACGCAGCTCACTCAACCGTCGGATATCGGTCACCCGGTTCGAACAGCTAGTCAGTCAGGCCGAGAAAAATGTTGCAACTCTCCGCGATGGATCTCTCTTAGCCGCCCTCTATCCTGGTCGAATTCGCATGCCGGCTTGCTTCACCGACGGTAAAAGAGTGGATGACCGGAGTGAGTTCCTGGATCAGTACCGGATGCGAACAGCCTCAGATCGAACTTACGTCTACCTAGTTCAGCCGCACCTCTTAAAGAGTCGCTACAACGAGGCTCGGGAAGCGACGGCGAACGGATACTCCACGCCCGACGCAATGAGCCTAGCGCTTCTAGATAATCTCTTAAGTAGTACCGACCGGACTATTCGGAATAGTTGCGACCAACTGTTTGTTGTCGGAGCCATTTAGCAAGGCGATACGTGACCCAGCCGCCAGCGTGTCTAATCGCCCGAGAGCACCGCACCCTCGCACCACGCGACACTAACTGCAGAAATCCAATAGAGTCTACGGAGTCTAGATTGCGAATCGCCTTTATCGATGACAGTGGACAGAATGACCCTCCCCGTGACGGTCTAGGACCACTCGTCTCACTTGGCGCCGTCATATTCCCGGAGCACACTGTCGATGCTTTTCACCGACGCCTTGACGAGCTGCGCGCAAGCATCGGCATGCCCACGAACGAGGAAATCAAATGGAACCCGCCGAAATGCAGCTTCCTTGCGAATGCTGGCGGCGAGGTGGTTACCGCCCTTAGGCGGAGCATGCTCGAACTGGCCGCCGACTGCGAGGTGAAAAGTATCGTATGCATAATTGATCATGGCTGCCGCTACCAGAGCCGCGACATTGTTGGAGTAGGTCAAGAGCTATTGAAGTGGCTCTTCGAACGGTATACGATCTTTCTCGAGAAGGACGAAAGCCTCGGAATTATGATCGCAGACAAGCCAGGCGGTGGATCCGCCGAGGAGGCCCACTTCTTAGCAAACACACTCATTATCACTGGCGGCGGCACTGAGTACGTCAAGCCCGGTGCTGTCGTAATGCCGGTCCTTACATCAGACAGCAAGCATCTGCCACATCTGCAGCTCGCAGATCTGGTAGTCGCTGCTACAACAGCCGCTGTCGCCGGCAGAGGTTCCGGAATTGCATTAAAAGATCAGTTGCGAGCACTCGCGCATCGACAGGCCCTCGGCGACATTAATGGCGCGGGACTTGTTCTGTTTCCAGACTACATGAACCTATACCACTGGGCCCTTGGAGAAGCGACCTGGTCCAAAGCGAGCGCCCTATCGGGGTGGTCGCTACCTCGACAAGGCCAACCCTGGGCAGAAGACGACGGCCTAGGCGGAGATGTCATCTAACGGAGAGATGACTAGCTAAGCCAAGGTCCGAGATCGCTCGCCTCCAATTGGCTGATCCGCACTCTGATTGGCTCTTGAATATTGGGCTCAACTCAGAAGCTCGTCACTGAACTTACTAGCTCGCTCTAATATGCACGCCCCAGGTGATGCGATTGGTTCCTCATGCAGTAGCCGCTGAACATTACTGTCATCAAACCGAAGTCCGTCTGTCACGTTTATAACATCCGAGGCACTAACGAGCGAGCCTTCCGCATTGACTGATACAGCGTCGCCGAACAGCTCATCGAATGCGTCGTCATCGAACACCGCGACGGTCAGGATGGTGGCAGTCAAGGTGAGAGTGTCGAGCCCGATCCCGAGGCAATACGGCGTCACCCGCCCGTCCTGCCGCGCTCGCTCCATGTCCCTGTAGAGCTGCCAGTCGTCGTAGACCAGCGGCTCGCCGGAGCTGCCGTCGCGCTCGGGGTCGCCAAGGATCTCCTCGCTGTATTCGCGAACCATGCTGCGCCACAGACTGAAATCGTTCTCGCGATCGTGTGAGGCGACAGTCGACGGCTGAAACTCCCCCGCCGGGATAAGGCCGTAGATCCCGGCCGAGGTGGCAACCTTGGCCGGGTCGCGCCAGTGCAGTAGGAACGTCGCCTCGCCGGTCTTCCGGTTTCGGCGCAGCGTGAGTGTTTCGATAGCGGGGATGATGTACCGCCGTTCCATGTCGAACGGGTCCCCGATGAGCGCCCGCAACGGCAGCTCGCCCCAGTCGAACCTCTTCCCTGTCCGCTCAGCTGCGATCGCCATCTCGTGCGCGATGGCTTCGGCGAGGTCCAGCTTGTCGAAGTAGGCCGCGAGCCCGAACGTCATCCGCGGGTCGTCGCGTAGGTCGACGTCGAGCAGCCGGTAGCTGGTGCGGTTCTCGAACAGCTTCGGCGGGTCGAGGTAGCGCACGGCCGAGGTGTAGCGCGGGAACGATTTCCCCGGTGCCCTCAGAGGCAACGTGGCCGCTGCTTCCGGCTCACTGCCGGTGATGCTGACCGGGGGCGGGTTGTCGCTCCACTCCAGGCGGATGTCGTCGAGCGGGATCGGCCGCTCCGGAGTCCACTGCGGCAGCGCCAGGAACGTCAGGTCCCCGACCCGGACGTCGGGTTGGTAGAGGTCCGCTGCCCGCTGGGCCAGCTCCCGGCGGGACCGGTTGAGCGCACGGCGCGTGCGGCGCCACTTCTCCTGGCTCACAGCGACCGGGTCGACGTCGCCGACCAACCGCGAGTCCGACGGCTCGGCCACGGGCCGCAGCAGCTCGTCCGACAGTCCGAGTCGGGCCGGTGAGATGTTGAGCTGCTGGGCGATGCGCAACAGCATCTCGATGTCGGTGACCCGGCGCTTGCCCGTCTCGATCTTGGAAACGTAGGACTGATCCAGGTGCAGCAGTTGGGCCAGGTCGGCCTGATTGATCTTGTTGGCGCGGCGGTACTCGCGCAAGACCTCGCCGAGCAGGTCGGTGTTCAGTTCCAGCTCCGATGACGCGGGGGACGACAGCCACGGCTCGTCTGGCACGAGAAATCTCCGCCTTCCTCTCGGGCGCCGGCCCCGCGGACGCGGGCTCCGACCAGTGCTTATGCCTGGTAGTCCTAGCAGGTCACGGGGTAGGTCAGAGGGTCCTTGGACTCATGTGTCCGGAGACTCGATTCTCGGTTCATGGCACCGAGACGAGCACTACGAACCCGAGTCCGAACCAGACGCCGGCGCCCGGTCGAGCATCTCGCCGATGGCTCGTTCGACGTCGTTGAGCGTGGCCTTCGCTCGGCGGACCTGGTCCCGCAGCGCGGCGAGTTCGAGCCGGTCCGCCGCGGTGGTCCGGGTCGCGCCGGCCGGCTCGTCGGCAACGAACGCGCCGCTGCTGGGGCGCACGACGGCCCGGCCGGACGCGACGAGGAGCCGGACAGCCGCCTGTGCGGTGTTCACGGCGATGTCGTGGTCGGTCGCGATCTGCCGATAGGAGGGCAGCCGCTCCCCCGGCCCGTAGGTGCCGGCGTCGATGTCACGGGCGAGCAGCTCGGCGACGCGGTGGCTCGCGTAGCGCGGCTCGGCGTCGTCGGGCTCGGGGTCGGGCGCAGCCATGCCGGCGAGGCTACTCGCCGTCTCAAGACGGCGGTTGACGTTGCGACGGTCGAGCTTTACCGTCTCAACCACAGCAACCGTATTAAGACGGATCGGAGCGTCATGCACACAGACCGACACGACACCGCCGGGCTGGACGACTGCACCGTGCCCCTGGCCGACGAGCAGCGCGATGCGCTGCACGAGTTCTGGGACCGCGTCATCGCCGAGGAGTGGGGCCCGGCCTCGATCCCGCGGCCGGCGCCGGTGGACGGGGCGTTGGTGGAGCTGGCCGAGCGCCGGCGCCGACGCAGCACCCGCCGGGCCATGACCCGGATGGCTCGCGCAGCGCAGGTCACCGCGCCCGCACCGAGCTACGGAGGTGAGGCAGCGTGATCGCGCTGCAGATCACCGTCGGCTGCGACGACTGCGCGGTGGCCCTGGCCGGCACCGACCAGGCGCGGACGACGACCGACGGACTGGCGGCGGCCCGCGCCGCCGGATGGGTGGTCCGACTGTCCGGCCGGCTCCTGTGCCCGGCCTGTGCCGACCCGGCGCTGTGCCGGCTGCTCGGTCACGACTTCGGCCCCGCCCCGGTGTGGCGGGCGTGCGCCTGCGACGGCTCGCTGTGGAGCACTCGACCTGCGAGCCGTGGCAGGACCCGACCTCGTGGGAGGGCTGCGGGTGGGAGTGGCGGACGTGCCGGCGATGCGACCACGTCGACGACCGGCACGTGATCCAGACCGACGCGACATCTCGACGAGCCGACGAGCGCGCGGCCGATGCCTACGTCGCCGCGATCGAACGTGGCGAGCTGCGCCCGCAGCCGGCACGCCGCAACGGGAACCGCAGTGAGCACCAGCCCGGCGACGGGATCTTGGCGGATGTAGCCGCCGGGCTGGCTCTCCCCCACCAGCAGAACGCACGTGAGGAGACCGCGATGGTAGAGCCGCACGGGCCCCGGCCCGCCACCCCGGCCGGGGGTGAGCAGCGGTGAACGGGCAGACGATCGCCGTCGCGCTCGGCCTCCTGGCCGGGCTGGTCCTGATGTGGTCGTGGGCGGCCGGCGCACGCGCCGGGCGCAAGGTGCAGAAGTCGATCCACCACGCCGGCCGCACCGGCAACAACGCCGCCCGAATCCTGGCCACCGCCGCGGTGGTGGTCGGGGTGCAGTGGGCGGTCGTGAAGCTCTCGGCCGACCCGGTCGCGTGGGTCATCGTGCTCGGCGTCCCGGCGTTGATCGCCGGGGTGACCGTGGCGCGGATGCTCGCCGGACCGGACGACGTCGTCCGCGTCTCGTCGCGGGGTGTCCGGTGAGCGCCGCGGTGGAGCGCCTCGCCGAGCAGGCCGCGGATGCGGCTCGGGTGCGGGCCCTGACCACCGACCCGGACGTGATCGCGCTGCGGGTCGAGCGGGTGCGTGCGCAGGTGGACGGGCTGCTGTGGGCCGGGATCGTCCTCGGTCTGGCGTTCACGATGGTCAACGTCCAGAGCTTCGCCGCCGCCGGTGCCCCGGCGTGGTCGGCCGCGTGGTGGGTCGCGTGGCTGCTCGACCCGATGGTGTCGCTGGTCCTGCTCGCGGTGCTGCGCGCCGAGCAGGTCACCGCCCGCTACCAGGTCGCGTTACCGACCTGGGCACGGCGGACGAAGTGGCTGACCTTCGCCGCCACCTACGTCATGAACACCTGGACCTCGTGGGGCCTGGGCGACGCACCGTTCTCCGCTGCCGGGGTGGTGCTGCACTCGGTGCCGCCGCTGGTGGTGTTCGCGACCGCCGAGACCGGCCCGGTCCTGCGTGACCGGCTCACCGAGGCGGTGCACCGCGCGGTGGCCGCCGGGCCGGCGCCGACCGCCGAGCAGACTCCGGTGGTTCACGACCCGGTCGAGCCGGACGTTCACGAGCCGGCTGCCGAGCCCGCTCCGCGAATCGCGGCGGCACCGGTCCGGGCACCGCGTGGCGGTGGCCGACGGAAGGCGGCGGCCCGGCCGCGTCGGCTGCTGGCCGACTACGTCCGTGCCGCGTCCGAAGCGCTCGACAGCGCCCGGGACGCCGGCGAGCAGGTCGACGTCACGCCGGCGTGGTGCCGGCAGGTGACGGGCTGCTCGGCCGGCACCAGCGTCAAGGTCGCTGCCGCCCTGCGTGCTGCGCCCGCCTCGATCGACTCCGCTCGTTCCCGCGACAGCCGGCCGGTGGCCGGCGGGGAGGTGGCTGCGTGATGACCGACCACCCGCACACCCCGAACACCGACCAGCAGACCCCGGCGACCGTTCACGAGCCCGCGCCCGGCACCGTTCACGACGACGGGACCGGCGCCCGGGTGCTGAACTTCCGCCCGCGTTCGGCCGACCCTGTCGAGCGCTCGGCCCGCCCGACGGTGGTCGACGGCGAGATCGTCGACGACACCGATGTCCAGCACGTGGCGGTGGACCCGCCCACCGGGGCGGACGTGGCGCTGCCGTGGCGCCGTGAGGTGTCCCGCCGACCGGTCGTGGAACCGTGGCTGCGCAGCCGGGAGGACATCGCGGCCGCCGCCCGCTGGGCCGCCGGATGGGCGTGGCACTCCACCGGGTTCCACACCGTCCGCACCCCCCTCTACGCCGCCCGGCTCACCGCTCGCGCCCCGCGGGGCGCGGTGACCGCGGTCGCCGGCGCCGCTCGGTGGGCCGGCAACGCCGAGTCCCGACCCTTGCGGGAGCAGGCCATCCGCTCCGGTGAGCCGGACCAGTACCTACGTCTGACCGCCGCTCGCGCCGAGCGGATCACGGTCCGGCGCCGGCTGCTGGCCGCCGCGGTGCTCGGCGGGGCCGGCGCTCTGGTGGCGCTGTGGACCTTCGCCCCGCCGTGGCTGCTTGCCGTCCTGTTGGTCGCCGGGGTGCTGGTGCTCGGCTGGGTCGGGTCGCCGGCCGACAAGCCGGTCACCGGGCGGTCGGTGGTCACCCATCGACCGACGCGACTCACCTCGGAGATGGTCGTGCGAGCCCTGGGCGCGCTCGGTCTGGGCGAGATGAACAAGGCGCTCGCGAAGGGGCCGAACGGGATCACCTTCCCCGCGCCGATCACCCCTGATGGGCCGGGCTGGCGCGCGGACGTCGATCTGCCGTTCGGGGTGACGGTGACCGACATCGTCGAGCGCCGGGACCGGCTCGCCTCCGGTCTGCGTCGCCCGCTGGGCTGTGTGTGGCCCGAGCCCGCGCACGACGCCCACGCCGGCCGTCTCGTGCTGTGGGTCGGCGACCAGGACATGAGCCAGGCCAAGCCGCGCCCGTGGCCGCTCGCCGCGCACGGCGAGGTGGACCTGTTCAAGCCGGTGCCGTTCGGTGCCGACCAGCGCGGTCGGTCGGTGTCGCTGCTGCTGATGTTCTCGAACGTCCTGATCGGGGCGATGCCGCGGGTAGGGAAGACGTTCGCGCTGCGGGTGCTGCTGCTGGCCTGCGCTCTGGACCCGACAGCTCAGCTGCGGATCTTCGAGTTGAAGGGCACCGGGGACCTGTCGCCGATGGAGGGGTGCGCGCACCGGTACGCCTCCGGCGCCGACGACGCCACGCTGGAACTGGCGATGGAGTCGCTGCGCGAGCTGTACGCCGAGCTCAACACCCGGGCCAAGCGCATCCGGGAGCTGCCGCGGGAGCTGTGCCCGGAGAACAAGGTCACCCCGCAGATCTCCGGGCGCCGTGACCTGGGCCTGTTCCCGATCGTTGTGGCGGTCGACGAGTGCCAGGAGCTGTTCTCCCACCCCGACTTCAAGGACGAGGCCGACCGGCTCGCGACCGGCATCATCAAGCGCGGCCCGGCGATGGGGATCATCCTCATCCTCGCCACGCAGCGCCCGGACGCGAAGTCGCTGCCCACCGGGGTCAGTGCCAACGTCGGCACCCGGTTCTGCCTGCGGGTGATGGGCCAGACCGAGAACGACATGGTGCTCGGCACCAGCGCCTACAAGAACGGCATCCGGGCGACCACGTTCACCGCGAAGGACAAGGGCATCGGCTACCTCGTCGGCGCCGCCGACGAGCCGCAGATCGTGCGCTCGGCCTACATCGACGCACCCGCCGCGGAGACCATCGCCGCGCGCGCCCGCGCACTGCGGGAGGCCGCCGGCACCCTGTCCGGCCACGCCGTCGGCGAGACGGTCGAGGAGACCGGCGGGCCGTCGCGGTCCGCGCTCGGTGACGTGGCCGCGGTGTTCGCCCCCGGCGAGGACCGGCTGTGGTCCGACGTCATCGCCGCCCGGCTGGTCGAGCAGTGGCCGACCACCTACACCGGCACCACTCCGGCGACGCTCGCCGCCGCCCTGCGCCCGTACGGGGTCGAGCCCAAGCAGGTGTGGGGCACCGATCCCCAGACCGGCGACGGACGCAACCGGCGCGGCTACCACCGCGACGCCATCACGACCGCGTGGGAGACCGCAGAACGGCGGCACCGCACCGGCACCGACGGTGACACCGAGTAGCCAAACGAGACAGCGCGGCGGCGGGTGCGACTAGCAGTGAGCCCCGCTAGGTCTAGCACCCGCCGCTAGCGCGCCACACCACATCTGATCAGCACGCTAGCAACCTAGCTCCACCAGGGCGAACACACCAGAAATTCCTCCACACAGCATCCACGTGGGTGCTGCGGCGCTAGACCCATGCCGAAATCAGGAGCCCGAATGTCGACACAGAGTGACCGTTCCGGCAGTCCCGCAGCCCGTGCTCGTCTCGCCGGCTGGCTCGACCTCGCCGCCCGCGGCTGGCACCTCTTCCCGGTCCTGCCCGGCCGCAAGCAGCCCGCCATCCCGGCGTGGGAGTCCCGCGCCACCACTCACCCGGAGACCATCGTGGACTACTTCACCGCCCACCCCGACCACAACGCCGGCATCGCCTGCGGCCCCTCCCGGCTCCTGGTCGTCGACTGCGACACCCCCAAGCCGACCGACCCCGACCAGAGCCGCGACGGCGCCGCCGTGCTCGCCGGCCTCGCCGCCGGCCGGGGCGGGCTGCCCGACACCTGGACCGTCGCCACACCATCCGGCGGCCGACACCTGTACTTCCGGGCCCCCGCGGTCCGGCTCGGCAACACCGCCCGCACGTTGGGGCCGATGCTCGACAGCCGCGGGCAGGGCGGGCAGGTGCTCGCCCCCGGCAGCCGGCTCCCGAACGGCTCCTACGAACTGCTCGACGACACCGACCCACCCCCTCTGCCGGGGTGGTTGGTCTGGCACCTGTCCGTTCGCCCCTCCACGGCCAACTCAACGCCGTCTGAGCGGCCCACCACCACGCCGCGCGACGCCGGGGCCTACGTGTCGGCGGTCGTGCGGGCCGAGCTGCAGCGCATCGCTCAGGCCGAGCGTGGGGGCCACAACGCCGCGGTGTTCACCGCCTCCCGTGCCCTCGGACAGCTCGTCGGGGCCGGGGTGCTCGACCGCGAGCAGGCCGCCGCGGACCTGACCGCTCTGGCCGGGCACATCGTCGACGGGCCGTGCGACTGCACCGCCGCCGACATCGCCGCCACGATCGCGTCCGGACTCGGCTACGGCGCCCGCCGGCCCCGCCGGCTGCCCACCCTGTCGAGCACTCGTTCCCACGGCGAGGGGCGGCGGTCGGCATGAGCACCACACCCGCCGGCCTGCGCGCCGTCCCGGACCTGCCCGCCATCGCGCCGGCCGAGCTGCTCGACCAGGTCGCCGCGTTCGTCTCCCGGTTCTCGGTGTTCCCCGACCGGCACACCGCCCCGATGCTGGCGCTCTGGTACGCCCACACCCACGCTGTCCAGCACTTCTACACGACTCCGCGCCTCATCCTCGACAGCGCCGAGCCCGGCTCCGGCAAGACCCGGGTCCTCGAAGTGGCGCAGTACCTCGTCCGCAAGCCCGAGATGACCATCTCGATCACCACCGCGGCCATCTTCCGGATGCTCTGCGACGGCCCGGTCACGCTGCTGTTCGACGAGATCGACGCCGTGTTCTCGCCCAAGGGAGGCGGGAACCACGAGGACCTGCGTGGACTGCTCAACTCCGGCTACAAGCGCTCGGCCACCGTGTCGCGCTGCGTCGGCGACGCCTCCCGGATGAAGGTCGAGCGGTTCCCGGTGTTCGCCCCGGTCGCTCTGGCCGGGATCGCCGGGGCGATGCCCGCCACGATCACCACCCGCGCGATCACCGTGCACATGCGCCGACGCGCCCCGCACGAACGCGCCGAGGCGTTTCGCGAGCGTCGGGTCGAGAACGAGGCGACGCCGCTGCGTGAGCAGCTCGCCGCGTGGCTCGACAGGGTCGGGGAGGACGAGCTGGTCGGGGCCGAGCCGGTCATGCCCGAGCAGGTCACCGACCGCGCCGCCGAGGTCTGGGAGCCCCTGCTCGCCATCGCCGATCTCGCCGGTGGGCACTGGCCCGACACCGCCCGCGCCGCCGCTGTGCACTTCGTCGGGCAGGCCACCGAGACCGGCACGTCGGTCGGGACGCGGCTGCTCGCCGACCTGCGCGCCCTGTTCACCGCGCACGAGGCCGAGCGGATGGCGACCAGCGACATCATCGGCCGGCTCTGCGCCGACGAGGAAGCCGGCTGGGCCGACCTCGACGGCCGCCCCCTCGACGCCCGACGCCTCGCCCGCGAGCTGGCCCGCTACGGCGTCCGCCCCGGCCCGCTGCGCATCGGCGGGCACGTCACCAAGGGCTACCACGTCGACGGCGCACTCTCCGACGCCTTCGCCCGCTACCTCCCACCCGCCCCAGAGCCCGCCCCGGCAGGTGCGGTTACCACGGTTACACCGGTTACACCGCAGGTCAGAGGCGTAACCGATCCCGACCGCGTAACCGCACCCACGGTTACGCCCCCTGTCGAGCCCTCACCCGACGACTCACCGGAGCAGACCGCCGTAACCGACGCCGCGGTTACACCCCGTTCGTCGGTTACGCCCCTGACCAGGCACGTAACCGCTGTAACCGCTACCGACGGGGGTACCCGATGAGCGAGCGCTATCTGACCGTGGTCGAGGTCGCCGAGCGGCTCGGAACGACGGTGCGGTTCCCTCGTCGTCTGATCGCTGAGCGCCGGATCGCGTTCGTCCGCATCGGACGGCACGTGCGGATCGCGGAGAGCGTGCTCGACGAGTACATCGCCCGATGCACGGTCTCCCCGATCCCTGTGCGCCGACGCGGACGGAGGGCGGCCTGATGGGTGGGAACAGCACCGGCCGCCGACGTCGGTTCGGGAGCGTGCGCAAGCTGCCGTCGGGAAACTGGCAGGTGCGCTACCCGGGTCCGGACGGCATCCTGCGCTCCGACGAGCGGACCTATCCGAGCAAGACGGAGGCGAACGAGCGGCTCGTCGACATCGAGGCAGAGGTTCGTCGGGGTGAGTGGATCGACCCGGACGCCGGCCGCGTCTCGCTGGCCGAGTATGCGGAACGGTGGATCGCCGAGCGCGATCTGGAAGCCCGGACCCGCGAGCTGTACGCCGGGTACCTCCGGAATCACATCGGACCCACCCTGGGCCAAGTCATGATCGCCGACCTCACCGCACCCCGCGTTCGCGCATGGCGCAGCGCGCTACAAGAAGCAGGGACCGGTGCAGCGACGATCGCGCGCTCCTACTCGCTGCTCCGCGCAGTGCTCAACACCGCCGTCGACGACGAGATCCTGCGCCGCAACCCGTGCCGGATCACGGGGGCAGGCCAGTCGGAGACGCCGGAGCGGCCCACCGCGACGCTGACGGAGGTCTTCGCGATCGCCGCAGGAATCCAACGGCGGTACCGGCTGCTGGTGCTGCTGGCCGCGTTCGGACAGCTCCGCTTCGGCGAGCTGGTCGCGCTCCGCCGCTCGGACCTGACTGTGCCGCCGATACGGAAGCCGACGGCTACCGAGATTGCCGCCGGAGCGGACCCGGACTCGCCGATCGACGATGGCGTTCCGGTCCTGCGGGTCTCGCGCGCGCTCGCCGAGCTGAACAGTGGGCAGCGCACCTTGAAAGGGCCGAAGTCCGCGGCCGGCCGGCGCACTGTGGCCCTGCCGGCCGCGATTCTCCCGGAGATCCGCGAGCACCTGCGGTTGTACGCCGAGCCCGGTTCCGACGGCCGGCTGTTCATCGGTCCCAAGGGCGCGTCGCCCCGTCGCAGCGCGTTCAACAAGATCTGGAAGAAGGCTGTGCAGGCGGCGGGGGCCAACCCGGAGCTGCACGTGCACGATCTACGTCACACCGGCGGAACACTGGCTGCGCAGACCGGTGCGACGCTGCGCGAAGTGATGTCCCGCATCGGCCACGGCAGCGCGCGAGCAGCGCTCATCTACCAGCACGCGACGAGCGAGCGGGACCACCGGATCGCCGAGGCGCTGGATCTGATGATCCGAGAGGCACGGACGGCAGGGGAAGAGTCGGTGAGCTGAAGCACGCCCCGGCGAGCTGTCACAGTGGAGTGGTGCCCGCCTTCGCCGGAGGGCGGGCACCACTCTGTGGTCACAGCATCGATCGACCAGGTCGATATCCTCGGCAGAATGCGCGACCTCGATGATCTTGCACATCGGATCGAGAAGTTCACCGACGCCCGTGACTGGGGCCAGTTCCACACTCCAAGAGCGCTCGCTCTCGCGCTCGTGGGCGAGGTCGGAGAGCTGGCATCTGAGCTCCAGTGGAAGGCTGACAGCGAGCTGGTCGGTGGCATCAGCGACAACCTGCGAGTCCGTCTGGCGGACGAGGTGGCAGATGTCCTGATCTACTTGATCCGATTCAGCCAGGTCTGTGGCATCGATCCGGTGGCAGAGGCCCATGCCAAGGTCACGAGGAACGAGGACCGGTACCCAGTTGCCCAGTCCAAGGGCAGTGCCGCGAAGTACACCGATCTACCAGACGCCTAGGCTTCAACGACGTCGAGATCTTGGGAGCGTTGCATGGTCCAGGTCGTCATCCAGCCCGCGTACGGCAACCCGATGGCCAGACGGCATTGGGCCCTGACACTGGATCAGCAGGTCCCCTTCGAAGAGGAACACTTTCGCTCGGGATTGACGGATTCCCAGTTCGACTCGCTGATCGGCCTGCATCCAGCGGGTCGGACGGAGTTCTGGGGTGCGACCCCGAACCACGACAAGCGCATGGACACGTTGCAGAGCGGGGATGTCTTCCTGTTCACCGGCCAAAACCGAGTCCGTGCCGTCGGCGAGGTCGGAGTCTCCTTCCGAAACTCGGTCTTCGCCAACCGCATGTGGGCAGAAGATCCCAACAAAGGAAGCTTCCACAACGTCTACAGCCTGTTGAACTTCCAACACGTCGACATCCCGTACTCCGAGATCTGGGCGCTACCCAGCTTCAAGGAGGGCGACAACTTCATGGGTCTCCGCTTCCTCGACGCCGAGAAGAGCGCCGAGATCCTCCAGGGTCTTCGGATCGAATCCGCTGTCGCCGCGCAGCAGGCTGATCAAGCTGAACTCAAGGTGACGGAGGCACTTGCCTCCGGCAAGCCCTTGCCCACCGAGGCCGTCAGGACCACGACGACCACCTACCTAAAGGCGGCAAGCGAGGTACTCGTCCACCGAGCTGAGGCGCTCCTCGTGCAGGACTACGCGGCGACCCTGAACGGCGTTGCGACATCGCGCTTCAAGACCCCCGACGGGGGCATCGCTGACCTGCTGGTCGCCACCGCGGACACCGTCGAGGTCATCGAAGCTAAGCGCAGCTCATCTCGGACCTACGTGCGTCAGGCTCTTGGCCAGCTCCTCGACTACGCACCCTGGGCCGGCCAGCCTGTCGACCGCCTCACCGTCCTCGTACCGGAGCGGCCTGCCGACTCCGTGGTCACGTATCTCCACCGCTACGGCGTGGACTGCATCTTCCGAGCAACTCCCGGGCAGTACACGCGACTCGAAGCGCCCGATGAAGCCCGCGCACACCTGCGAGAACGCTGGCTGGCCTGAGGCCCACCCATCAGGCTCCAGGGGTGCCTCTCGGTCCTTGAGAGGCACCCCTGGAGGCCCGCCCCGCCTACTTCTGGCACGAATCTGGCACGAACGCCGAACGGCGCCCCTCCCAAGATCGGGAGTGGGCGCCGTTTCCGCTGGTAGACCTACTTGAGCGGGCGACGGGAATCGAACCCGCGTAGCCAGTTTGGAAGGCCTCGTCAGACTGGCGCTCGTCGACTTCGACCTGTGGAAACAGCGGTCGCCACGCCCTGCGAGTGACCGTGGTCTACCGCCTGTAGTTGCATGCCAGTTGCACGCTCGGATCCCCGCGGCCCCGATCAGGGCCACTTCGGTGTGAAGCAAGGAGCACGTTCAGATGTAGAGCGGGAACGTCGCGCTGTCGGCCCCGTGGGGTCTCGGCTGCCGTGGTGGTCGACGGCGACCGGGCAGCTCGCCACTCCTCACCTCCTGCGCGGCATGGAGGTTCGTGACGTTGGCGATGGCGGTATCGGCGTCGAGTCCGGGACCTGATCGTCGCGGTCCGCTATGACTTCTGGCAGGTCCGCCAGCCGGCCCGGCCCCATAGTGTGGATCCAATGACACGTTCCACACCACGGCGGGACTCCGTCGCTCTCGCGCCGCTCAGTCTGCGGCTCGTGGTCGCGACCGTAGGGACATTGCTCATCTGGCTCGGTGTGACCCAGCTGAGCACCGCGCTGTGGGGCCCCGAGATGTCGCTACCTAAGCACGTCACCAACGCTGTCGGCACGTTCGCTCTAGCGGTGCCGCTAGTCCTGGCAATGTGCCGATACCTGGACCGTCGCGCGATATCGTCCTTGGGGCTCACGGGTGGAAAGCAGGCGTTTCGAGACGTCCTCTACGGCGCCCTGACCTGGCTTATCCCGGCCGCTATCGGAATGACTGCCGGACTCTCATTCGGATGGTTGGAGGTCCGGATCGAGTCCTCGGTCGCAGAGATCGTCGGCGCAGTCCTCCTGCTCGTCGTGCTGGTTTTCACCTACGAGGCATTCTCCGAAGAGCTCATCTTCCGTGGCTATATCTACCGGAATCTCACCACGGTCGCGACACCTTGGATCGCCGTCGTGGTCCAAGCCCTACTGTTCTCCACCTTCGGCACCGCACTGTGGGTCATCAACAACGGCTGGGGAGTACTTTTCGAGCGTTCGATCCTCTTCTTCGGCATGGCCATCGTCGCTGGCTGCGTTCGCCTCATAGCTGGATCAATCTGGGCCTCTATCGGATTCCACCTAGCTTTTCAGGTCATCATGCAGCTCTTTCTGGGCTCGCATTACGCGAATATTCATGTCAGCAATGAGAGCATCTTCATCCTAACCACAGCCGTGGTTGCATTCTGCGCAGCGACAACTATTGCGGGCATGCTGTGGCGAGAAGCACCCAACTGGACCAAGCCCGACTCAGCTCTCGCCGAAACACGGCCACGTCGAACTACGTCCTAGCTCCTGTCTCTTCCACGAGCAACGGTCCGCAGTTGGCTTCTGCCGTCCATTTTCGGGGGAGACTAGGACCTGCCCACTCCCCCGATCCTTTCAAGCGCCCCGCCGTGGAGGTCACACATCGCAGACCGCCCAGCTACGGCGCGGAGTAGTCGATGACCAGGAAGTACATCGCCTCGTCGTCACCAGGATTCGAGATCCGATGCACCAGATCTCCGACGAAGCTGACGGCGTCACCCGCCTTCAACTCGACCACCTCGGAACCGACCGTGACCCGGAGCCGACCACGTTCCAGAGCCAGCCACTCACGCGACCCGGCGGCATGAGCCGGGAACTCGGGCCCATCACAATTCGGCGGCGCGACGACCCGGACGACCTGGGTCGAGCGGTCCGGGAGCGCCGGCGACAGCAGACGCCAGGTCCAACCGTCCTCGACCTCCACTCGCTGGTCATCCGCCCGGATCACCACCGCCGACTCGCTGCGATGCCCATCGAGCAACTGCGCCACCGATGACCCCAACGCCCCGGCGACCCGATCCAGCACGAGCACCGTCGGCATCTTCGCGCCCCGCTCGATCTCGGACAGCATGCTGCGACTGACCCCCGCAGCGTCGGCGAGACCCTGCAGCGTCAGACCACGCCGCTGCCGACCCTCACGAACGCGACGCCCCAACTCGCTGACCGGCAAGCCGTTCGAGAAGCGGTCGACACCAGAGATCCTCTTTGATGGAATCACTCCGCGATAGTAGACGCCCTCACAGGAGGAAAACATGGCACTCGCACGCTGGGGTTTCCTGTACACGGCCGCGGGCGCCGATCCGGAGCGCGACATCACCGTCGTCGACACCGGCTCGTGCCGCACCGTCGTCGTCGGCATGGAACGCCCCGACCAGGGCATCGAGGCGGCACGGAGACTCGTCGAACAGCACGACGTGCAGCTGATCGAGCTGTGCGGTGGCTTCGGCCCTGTCTGGACCACCCACATCCTCGAAGCCACTGGGCACAAGATCCCGGTCGGTGCGGTCGCCTACGGCCCGGAATCGGTGGACGGAGTCCACGAGATCTTCTCCTGAACGAATGGAGGCACTCGGAGATGCACTGCCACAAGGGAGACTCCGGTCACCCGAACGCGCTGATGAATCGACTTCTGACCAGCTGGCTCGCTGATGGTGACGGGCCGGCGCTCGGCGTCGCTGGTCGGGCTGAACGGGCCTCGTGTTGCCGCTGGACGTGCTGTTCGGACCGGCGTTTCCATCCTCGGAATCGGATCGGAATTGGTTCCATGGAGGACCTCAGGCGGGCTGCGCCGTGATCGCACTCCTGTGGATCGGCGCCATCGGTTCATGGCTGTTCATCCTGACGTTCCTCGTCGACGGTGCTACTCGGCCCGGCTACCATCCCGTCCGCCATCCGGTCAGCGCGCTCGCGCTGGGACGACGTGGCTGGATTCAGACGGTGAACTTCGTCCTCTGCGGGCTCGCGGTGGCCGGCGGGGCCATCGCCCTCGCGATCATGTACGGGACAATGCTGCTCGCGCTCGTGATCGCAGTGTTCGGCGCCGGCCTGGTCGCCTCCGGGGTGTTCCCGATGGACCCGATGCGCGGGTACCCGCCAGGCACCCCGGACGACACGCCCGAACACACCTCCCGTACCCACGAGCGACACGACCACGCCGGGGCCGTGGTCTTCCTCGCGCTCCCCGTTGCAGCCGCCATCGCGGCGTTCGCTCTGGAGGGACCCGGATGGCGCTGGTACTCCGGCGCGACAGCGGTCCTGCTGTTCGTGGGGTTCAGCATGTTCGGATCGGCCTGGGAGAACGACGACCCGCGGGCGGGCCTGATCCAGCGCGCCGTGATCGGCGTGGGCTGGTTCTGGCTCGGGCTGGTGTTCGCAAACGCCGCGGAGGCACTCGTGTGAGCAGGTTCCGCGCCAGCACCTCGCGCGCGGATGACGATCGGGGACATGGCCCCCTGCGACCGCATAGAAGATCGCGGCGACCGACTGGGCGGTCGTGTGATTGAGCGGGCGGGCGGTCGCTGGTGGTCCGTTCCTGAGTCGCTTCGGCCGGCAGCTCGACGAGACAGCAGCTTGGGAATCCGATGCACGTCGCTGGATCTGGCCCGTGACCTGCGAGTTGGGGGGTCCCGAGTGACCGCTGGTGACCCTCGTGGACCCTGCCGTATCGCACGTTCGTCGCACGCCGCCGCGTCCGGAGGCTCCGTCGGTTCCTGTACGACCTTGGCGCCGCCAGCGACAACCCGCTCGAAAGTTGCGTCAAGCTCAGGAGTCGAGAGGAGAACCCGCGCGTAGGTGCGCCCAGGTCGACCAGCTGTACCCGAAGGGCCCGCGTCACCGATCGGGTTGCGGACGGACCACAGCTTCCCCGCAACCCTTACGAAGCGCCTCCGCTCGACGATCGGGTCGACCTAGCAAGAAGCCCTCTAGAAGGAGTCGACTTCGATGACAACCTTTCTGTCTGACGGCCAGACCAGCACCGAGCCGCTGCGTGTTGCGGTGATCGTTGGGAGCATTCGCAAGGACCGGTTCTGCCCGACTCCTGCAGGTTGGATCGCCGATCAGGCTCGCAAGCGCGAGGGGCTGGAGGTCGATCTGGTCGACCTGGCCGACTACGAGCTTCCTGTGGTGCTGGGTGGGAACGACGCCGGCGCCTCGCAGCCCGACGCCGTCACCGAACTGGGCAAGTGTCTCGCGCCTGCTGATGCGTTTGTCGTGGTGACCCCGATCTACAACCGTTCCTACCCAGCGGCACTGAAGAACGCGATCGACTGGTTCTACGCCGAGTGGCAGCTCAAGCCCGTGGGTTTCGTCTCCTACGGCGGAATCACCGGTGGTCTGCAGGCTATCGACGCTCTGCGCAGCGTGTTCACCGAGTTCCATGCCGTCCCGCTGCGTGACTCAATCACCTTCGCCAACTTTTGGGAGGTCTTTGACCACGACGGTCGCCCAGTCGACGTCGAGCGCACCAGCAAGCTCGCCGACGGGTTCCTCGGCCAGCTCGCTTGGTGGGCGCAGACCCTACAGCAAGCCCGCGTCGACCGCCCATACCCCTTCGTCGAGTCCGATTGACGATTCATTTTCGATGGTCCCCAGGAGCTGAGGTTCCATGATGACCGCCGACGAGCTCACCGCCGTCCCGGGACATCCGAGGTGGCGCGAATGGGTCGGCCTCGTGTTGCTGGCCTTGCCGTTGTTCATGATGGCCACAGATTTCACCGTGATGTTCCTGGTGATGCCGGCGGTCGCGGCTGACCTGGGCCCCTCCGCGACGCAGATGCTGTGGATCGTGCACGTCGGGCAGTTCATCGCTGCAGGCTTGGTGATCACCATGGGCCGGTTGACCGATAAGGTCGGTCATCGAACCCTGCTGTTGTGGGCGGTGGTTCTGTACGGTGCGGCTTCGGCATTGGCTGCCTTCTCTCCCAATTCAGAGACATTGGTGATGGCCCGTCTTCTAGTAGGAGTCGCGACCGGAGCTGCGTCGCCTCCGACTTTCGCGATCGTGCGGTCGCTATTCACTGGTGCGCGACACTACGGTACCGCGTTTGCCGTTATCATCGGCGCCTTCTTCGTCGGGAAGACACTGGGCCCGCCTCTGGGCGGGCTGTTGATGGAGTTCTTCTGGTGGGGGTCGGTTTTCCTGGTCAATGTTCCGGTCGCATTGCTTGTGCTACTGGGAGGCGTCTGGCTGTTCCCTCGGGGAGAGCGGAACCCTAACGTCCGTGTTGATCTGGTCAGCGTTTCGCTGTCCATCGTCGCGATAGTGACGATCGTTTTCGGACTGCAGGAGATCGCCGCCCAAGGACTGTCTGCGGTCTATCTCCTGCCGGTCGTGATCGGGCTCGTCCTGGGAGCCTTGTTTCTGCGCCGCCAGAATCGAATCGCAGACCCATTGCTGGATCTAAGCCTCTTCAGAATTCGAACTCTATGGGTGGCGGCCGCAGTACTGTTCCTGTCCGACCTGGCGTTCGTGCCCATCGACCTAACTTTGGTGCAGTTCCTCCAGGTCGTCGCAGGAGTTCCCATCGGCTGGCTCGGCCTGCTCCTGGCGACGCCGGGAATCGCCGCGCTTCTCGGCACGAGCCTGACACCGGTACTGAGCCGACGGATACAGCCCTCTCATCTGATCTTCGGCGGCATTATGATCGCGGTGCTGGGAGCAACGTTGGTGGTCGTCACGCTCCTGATCGCCCCGGGACTCGTCGCCTCCTTCGTCGTCGCCACGACGCTGATCTCGCTCGGCGTTTCGCCGCTGATGGTGCTCGGCTCGCAGATGATCGTCACCGCTGCCCCGCGGGACCGGGCAGGATCGGCAGTGGCGATCCAAGACATTGGCACTGGCCTGGGCGGGGCCACCGGGATGGCACTTGTCGGGAGCCTGTCGATGGCAGTCTTCAGCCGAACGCTGGTCTCCGAGGCACCGGCGGCCGTGTCCGATCTCGATCTCGACGTAGCGACTCACAGTCCCGGGGGTGGGGTGGCCGTCGCCGAGCGGATCGATGGACGGGTCGGTCAGGATCTTCTGACCGCGGTCCAGCATGCATGGTCGATGGGAACCATGGCTGCGGCCGCCACCGCAGTGATCATCGGCGCGGTCATGGCCGTGCTCGTCCTTCGAGGACTGCGCGGAGTCACTCTGCCCACCGACAGCAGCGGAGACATGCCTGGGCAGGCGACACCCGCCCCAGAGCCCGCATCGGACGCCACGACGATGGCGTCACCAGCACCCGGGCCGTCACCAGAAGTGGCGCACGCTCACCACAACCTATCCGAGAGGGGCACGTCATGAGCTCCGTGAGAGTTCCTGCGCGACCGACATGGCGGGAATGGACCGGCCTGATCCTCTTGGCGCTGCCGTTGTTCATGATGGCCACCGACTTCACGGCGATCTTCCTGGCCATGCCCGCCGTGGCCGCCGACGTGGCGCCGACGACGACCCAGATGCTGTGGATCGTCCACATCGGCGAGCTCGTCGCCGCGGGGATGGTCATCACCATGGGCTGGCTCACCGGAAGGATCGGTCCCCGCACGCTGCTGTTGGTCGCGATGGCCCTCTACGGTGCCGGCTCGGCACTGGCCGCCTTCGCTCCTGACGCCGAGACCCTTCTCCTCGCGCGCATCCTGATCGGTGTGGCGACCGCGGCAGCGTCCCCGGCCGGTATCGCGATGCTGCGGTCGATGTTCACCAGCGCGAAGCACTTCGGCGTTGCGTTCGCCGTGGTCATGGGCGCCTTCTCAGTCGGTGGTGCGCTCGGCCCGCCCCTGGCCGGTGTGCTCCTGGAGCACTTCTGGTGGGGTTCGGTGTTCCTGGTCAACGTCCCCGTCGCCGCCGCGGTACTCGTCACAGGGCTGTGGCTCTACCCCCGTGCGAGCGAGAGGACGACCGACCGGATCGACATGACCAGCGTGGTGGTCTCCATGACCGCGGTCATACTGCTCGTCCTCGGCCTGCAGGAGATCGCCGATCACGGCTTCTCCGTCCCCTACGCCTTGGCGACCCTCCTCGGCATTGGCCTTGGTGCATGGTTTCTGCGCAGGCAGCGACGGATCGACAACCCGCTGCTGGACGTTGACCTGTTCTCAATCAGGGTCGTGCGCGTCCTGGCACTCGTCTATGTGTTGGCGCAGTTGGCGTTCCTGACCGTCGACTTCGTTCTGATCCAGTACCTGCAGATCGTCTCCGGGGTGTCGACCGCGCAGCTCGGGCTGCTCCTGGCTGTCGCCGCCACCGCGGCGATCCTCGGAACCGCATTGACCCCGGCACTCACCCGTAGGTTCACACCGGCGACCGTGATGGCGGCAGGGGTAGGACTTGCGGTTGTCGGTACCGCCCTCGTACTGACCGCGATCGCGGTGGCCCCCATGACGGCGTTCATCGCCGTCGGGATGACGACCGTTTCCTTCGGGATTAGCCCGCCGATGGTGCTCGGCGCCCAGCTCATGGTCACCTCGGTACCGCAGAAGCAGGCTGGCCCGGTCGCATCTGTCCAGGACATCGCCGCGAGTCTCGGAGCCACGGGGGGCATCGTGTTCCTCGGCAGCATCGCCATGGCGGTCTTCGGCCGACTCGTGAACGCCGGCTCCCCCGACTCCGTCTCCGACGCCGATCGCAGCGCTGCGACCCAGAGCCCCGGCGGAGCGGTCGCCGTCGCCGAGCAGATCGGGGGCCAAGCCGGCCAGGAACTGCTTCGAACTGCCCAGGATGCCCTGTCCCAAGGCACGCTGGCCGCCCACATCGCGGCACTGGTCATCGGCGTGATCACCACCGTGCTCGTGGTGCGCGGACTTCGCGGGGTCGAGCTGCCCACCGACGAAGCCGCCCCGTCCACGGCCGATTCCGAACCATCCTCAGAGGAGGCAACCGGTGCGGTGGCCCCCAACCAGCGGCCGCACCGGACGGGGCGGAAGTCAACCACAACGTGCACAGAGGACGCTCCTCGTGAGCCCGGACCGACAGGGCTTTCTCGCGGTGCTGGTGCCGGCCCCGCTAGCGGCCGAGCGTGATCACCGTTCTGCGGCACGGGGCGAGGCAGCCTGCACCGCTGCTTCCAGTTGCTGACCGGGATCGGCGGATCTGCCGCGCACGATCGCGTCGGACAGTACCGGCTCAGACAACTGCTGGGCCATCTGCTCGCGGATCCGGCGAACGTCCTGGCACTCGAGCCAGGACGGCACTGGTCCCGTCCTGGCTCGCAGTGCCTCGGCGGTGCCCAGCAGCGCGGCAGCGGCTCCAGGCTCAGAGCGCAACGCGCGCACGGCCGCCGCCAGTTCCAGCAGTCGCGCAGTCGTGGGTGTCCTGGCCCCACACTGAAGCTGCCGGTGCAGTGTCACCAGGGAGTCCTCAGCCTGACCCGTTCGTCCTTCCTGGACGGTGAGGAACGCCTCCTCGATCCGTGTTTGCAGGTCGATACCGGCAGCGTCACCCGCTGACTTCCAACGCCTCAGCAGTCCGGCAGCTCGCCGCGTGTCGCCCTGCTGTCGAGCGATCATCGCTTCTGCGAAATCGACATAGGACAGAGCGTTGGGCGACGCGGTGTCGCTGGCCAACGCGCGGGATTCCTCCAGCAGAGCCGCAGCGCCAGCGACATCGCCGTCCCGGACAGCGTTGATCGCCTGTGCGGTCGTCCAGAGTGAGGCCGCCGACCACAAACCGAGCTCCCGGCACAGAGTCAGCGCACGACCCGCCGCGGCCGAGGCAGTAGGGCGGTCGCCCGCGACCTCGGCAGCGCGGTGCTTCACGGCCAGCGCGTAGGTGAGAGCGTAGCGGTCACCGAGTTCACGGAGCACGCGTTCAGGGTCGCGGCCATCGACTGGTCCTCGTGGCTGCTCGCCCCAGATGGTCACCAGCAACCAGTCGCGCCGGCATGTCGCGACACTCACGGTCCAGTCGTCGCCTGCACCCTGCAAGACAACCAGGGCCTGGTCGACGTGCTGCTCACCTTCGGTCCGATAGCCTGCTGCGATGAGTTCGGTGCCTGCGACCCACTGCCATCGTGCACGAGCCACAGCGTCGCTGAACTGAGCAACGGCGTCGTCGACCCGAGCTGGGCCTCCCGACGAGGTGTCGATTCGCATGCTCGCCGCGAGCGTGAGCGCAGCCGCGTAGGTATCGTCCCTGGGACCGGGAAGGCTGATCGCGGTGCTCAGGTCCTGGTGGAGGCGGCTTTCGTTTCCAGCCATCCAGTGATACCAGAACGTCGTCACGGCCAAGCCTGCCGCACTACCTCCGTCCCGGGCGCGAGCCGCCTCACCGAAGGCGTTGCTCAACTGTGTGCGCTCGGCGTCCAGCCGGGCCAACCACCGCCGTTGCGCTGTGCCCCGCAGCCTTGCATCCGCACATACCGCGAGATCGAGATAGTAGGTCAGGTGACGCCGGGCGACCGCGTCGCGTTCGTCCTGCTCGTGGAGCTTCTCCCCGGCGAAGGCCGCGATCGACTCCAACAGTCCGTACCGTACACCGTTCGGCGTCGAGGTCGTGGTCACCAAGCTGCGTTCCACCAGGCCGATCAACACATCGACCACCTGCGATCGTCCGACGACCACTGCTGTCCCGGCGTCGGGATCGTCGGCGCACGTCACTTCGGCGGCGTCGAGGGTCAACGTGCCGGGATGGACGGCGAGCCTGCGCAGCACGGCCCGCTCGGCGTCGTCGAGAAGCGACCAGCTCCAATCGATCATTCCCCGCAGGGTCTGCTGCCGTCTGCGCACTCCGTGGCCAGGACGCCGCAGGATGTTGAGCCGGTCGCTGAGCCGCTCCAGCAGATCCCGCGCCGAGATCCCGCGGATCCGCCCGGCGGCAAGCTCCAGTGCCAGCGGCAACCCGTCCAGGCGGCGGCACAGTTCGGTGACGACCCGGGTCGTGTCCTCATCGAGACAAAACGCCGGATCAGCAGCGCGAGCACGCGCCGCGAAGAACAGCGCCGCCTCGCTCGCCCCGCCATCGTCAGCGGGTTTCGTACTCAAGGTGCCGACGTCGTAGCGATGCTCATCCGGCAGCCCCAAGGGTTCGCGACTCGTCGCCAATAGGCGCACTCCCGGGGCGCGGCGCAGCAGTTCGGCCGCGAAGACGGCGGCCTCGACGACCACGTGCTCACAGTTGTCCACCACAAACAGTGCGGCTCTCGACGCCAAGGCCTCGCAGACGCGGTCGAGCTCCGAGCCTGTGCTCTGCTCGGGCAGTCCCAGTGCCGCGACGACCAGAGCTGCGATTCGTCCAGCGGAGCCGAGGCACTCCTCGGGCGTCCTGGTCAGCTCGGTCAGATCGATGAACCAAGCTCCGCGATCGAACCGGGGTTCCTGCTCCCGAGCGACGTGCAGTGCCAGGCGGGTCTTCCCCACGCCCCCGATGCCGGTCAAGGTGACCAGCCGGGACTCGGCCACTATCGCGTTGATCTGGCTGGCCTCGCGTTCTCGCCCGATCAGCGGGGAAGTCTCGGCCGCGACGTTCGTCCGTGCCGGCGCCACACGAGCAGGACCGACGGACGGGCCTGCAGCACTCAGGGCGGGGTCCTGGCGCAGGATCCGTCCGTGGAGCTCGCGGACTGCAGGACTCGGGTCGACACCGAGGCCCTCGGCGAGTCGGTGGCGCAGTGACTCGAACATCTCGAGCGCGTCATGCTGACGGCCGACCTGATACAGCGCCTGCATCAGTGCCGCGATCAGCCGCTCGCGGGTGGGATGGTCCTTGACGACACCGCCCACCTGCTCGATCGCCCGCTCCGGTGCCCCCTGCTCGACCAGCGCCTCGGCCAGCAACTCCAGCGCGTCGCCACGTGCGTCACGTAGTTCCGCGACCATCGGGGCCAGCCAGACCTCGTCGACCGCGTCGCCGTACGGTTCCCCGCGCCACATGTTCAGTGCTGCCCGCAGGGACGTCGTCTTCTCCTGCGGCGCGCTCATGTGACGAGCGTGTTCGACCGCGTCCTTGAACCGCTCGGCATCGACCACGCCGGTCTCGGCAGCCAGGCGATACCCCACCGGAGTGTGGACCAGCAGATCACGCCCGCCTGGCTGGGCCCTTTCCAGAGCGGTACGCAGGTGCGACAGCTTGGCTCGCAGCACCTTCTTCGGATCGGCTGGCAACCGCTCACCCCAGAGACGGTCGATCAGCACATCGGCCGACACCGGCTCGCCACTGGAGACGACCAGGGAGACCAGCAACAGCCGCAGCTTCCGTTCAGCCACCTCGACCGGAACGCCCTCGTCGGTGCTGAGCCGAACGGGGCCCAGCACCTCGACCAGCATGTGGCCACTCTAGGTCCTGCGGGGCCAAGTCGCAGGTGCCTCCGAGGCCACTGAGCGGAACGACCGACGCAGCACGCTGATACCAGCGATCAGCTCCGCCGCTCCGGCCACCGACGGTCGTTCAGCCCTCAAGGCCAGCGCGGATGGCCTGCTCCAGTAGCCACAGTGGCCACCCCGTGCGCGAGGCTCGATCGCGTTCTGCGCCATGAACCTGTGCTGCGTCCCATCATGGGCCTGAGCAGCGTGGACGAGCGAGGGGGGCAGACGGTGTCACGGTAGAAATTGAGGGAAGCGTCCCGGTCGCCGTAAGGGAGGAAGCTTGCATCAATCGCGAGGTTCATCGCGGGAACGCCAGACCTGCCGTTGTCCCGTTTCTTCTCGATTCCTGACCGATGTCGGGCCGCGCTATCGCCGGCTTGGCGGCCCCTCTCGGCCATCGACGAGATCGACGAGATCTTCTGGGAGACCAAGCAGGCTGCCTGATTACAGGCCCTGAAACGGCGCTGACCAGCGGGAATCTTCTCCCGTCGGTCAGCGTCGTTTCTCGTTGTCGGGTGGTCTCCGACGGCCCCACGACGGCCCAGACGGCCCGGAGACGGCCCAGGCCCCCCTCGCCAGGCCCGGCCCACACACCCCGACTGCGGTTCGAGTGCCATCCCGTCGGCCTGGCGCAGCCCGACCGCGCGGTCGTTCGTGGGCAGCCCCTCGACGCACACAGGCAGCCGGCGATGCGGAGCTACTGCCCACGGGCGGCCGTGCGGTAGCCCTCGGGGAGGCCGACGGGATGGCACGGCCCACCATCCCGGAGGTCTGCCCGTCCGGCGAGGACTCGTATAGGACTCTCCGTCATCGAGGCACCACGGCGCGTGTAACGCGCGACGGCCGAGTGGCGACTGTGTCGCAAACATCACGTATCGGCCGAACGGACGTCGCATGACCAAGAGCAGGGACTTCACGCTATTCCTCTTAAAATAGGGAGTGAAGCGAACAGAAGCACTGAAGCTCGGACATAAATTAAAGAATGAGTCGAAAGTTTCCGAACTTCCCCCGGGAGCGACTCTCTACATTCTCGACAATGACCCATATACGCCTTGGTGGGTCGACTATTTCGGCATTAGTCGCAACTTAAAGCAGGCCGGAAAAGGGGCGATGTATTCTTGACTTCCGAGAGTCGAGAGTTCGCGTTATGCTTCGGCCACGTTGCCCACAACTTGAACGAAGACTCGTACGAGTACGACTTCGGCCTACGAACTACTCTAAACTGCGTTGACCCAGACAAGCTAAAGAACACCGACACATCTGAACCAGGCTCGGCAAGAAGACGACGGACCCAGCTTACCGTGAGCAACGATCTCACATTCTTCGACCTAGATCAAGACAGCACAATCCTTCGCAGCCTAACCGGCAAAGTCAGGAGCGAGCACTCAGAAACAATTCACGAAGCGACAGGCTCGACCAGTCTTCGTATCAGAACTCGCGCACAGGCAGACGAACTTAAGGACCTGTGCGCAACTCTGCTCTCACTGTATGAGAGCGACGACTTTCGAACCACCTTCGCAAACATCCAGAACGTAGTTCCAGTTCGTGACCCTGAACGGATATCTCAACTAAACTCGTCACTGGTAGAGGCGATTCAAGATCGCTCGACAGATGTCATGCTGGACATCCCGGAGCTTGTTGACTATTCCCAAGGGATCTTCGCGTCGTTCAGTGGCGCAGGCAGAAGCGCGGAGTACGACGAAGTCCTAGCAGCCAACTACTTCCACTATTTAGACAGCAAGGGCGTCGCGCGCGACCAGATCGACCTGAAGACCCTGAAGAAGCACAGCGTTCACACAACAGCTGAGGACGGGGATAGGCCTCGAACCTACAGCATTTATAAGAGCTTACTTCTAGATGTTGAACTAGACGGGGACGAGGGAATTCTCTACCACCTAGCGGAAGGGCAGTGGTACCAGGTTGACAAAGACTACCTCCGTAACCTTGCAACATTTCTCGATAAACGCTGGATAACCACCAGCCTTCGCCCATGCAAGGAGAAGGCCGAGGAGGATTACAACATCGCGCTCGCCGAACATAAGGTGGCCTGTCTAGACAAGACTGACATCAGCCCAGGCGGTCAATCACAGATTGAACCGTGCGACGTCATATCAAGTCACGAGGACCGCGCACAACTGATCCACGTGAAGATATCCACAGATTCTTCATCGCTAAGCCACCTATTCAACCAGGGTGTTAATTCGGTCGAAACCCTGAAACGCGAGGACGAGTCGCGAGCAAAGCTTGTCGACCTTGTGAATGCGCGCTCGAACGACGGCGATGCTGCGCAGAATCTGGCGGCAGCCATCGCGGGCCGAAAGTTCGAGGTGCTCTTCGCCATCATCAGCAAGAAGGATGAGGTTCATAGAAGCAGGAACTTGCCGCTATTTTCCAGAATCAGCCTCAGGCGCAGCCTTCACGCTCTCGATCTGATGGAAGTCCCGGCGTCGTACTGCTTCGTTGACGACGATTGGGATCGACAGAATCGCCGCAAGAAGCCACGCAAGAAGCCCAAAGCAAAGGATTCCAACGGGTCAGCGAATAACCCATGAGCCTGTCGCGCTGAGGCTGTGGGGCCCCGGGGAACGGCCGGAGGCCGCACGTCCCCGGGCCCCACAGCCGGCGCCGCAGGCGCCGCTTGATACCGAACGGAAGGTCTAGACACGACGCACGCTGTCACAGCACGCTGTCGCAGCACGCTGTCGCCGCGGTCAGACTGTCGCGGCGTCGACCACCGTGACCCATGCATCAGCGCGCTCAGGGTCAGTTCTGCTGGACAGAGCGATGCTGCGGGCCAGGGATCGGGCGGTGTCGAGGTGATCGTCGCTGAGCTTCAGCGCGAGGACAGCGATGTCGTAGGCGGCTTCGCCGTTCATCCCTCGGGGGTCGATGAACCACAGCCGACTGCGCCCGTGGAGCACGTTGGGCGGCGATAGGTCGGCGTGGCACAGCCCGACCGCCATCCCGGTAGCGAGCTGGTCGAGAACAAGACTGGCGGACTTGCGTACGTCAGCGGGCTCGGGACTGCGGTGCGGTGGCTGGTCGTCGGCCGGCGGATCGGTGAGCCGCGTTCGGAGCCACGGCACGATGCTCGGCACCGAGGGCACGTCGTCTTCGTCGGCGAGGGTGCGCAGCATCGCGGCTGCCCCCGCGAGATCTCGCGGTCGCGGTTCCTGCTCAGCGAACGATGCGCCAGGCTCGACCGCGTCCATGGCGATCCATGTGCTCGTGGGCGTGTTCCGCAGGAGATTGACTGCAGGCGCCAGGCCAGCACGGGCGAGTTGGTCCAGTACCGCGGCCTGGTGGACGGCGTCGGGGTCGGGAGTCGACCGCAGGATTAATCGTGCGCCGGTGCTGGTCGTGGCTTCGAGGACGTGGGCCGACCTGGCGGAGAACGTCGTGCCGGTCGGGTTGACCGATAGTGCGGCGCAGACCTCGGCCAGCTCGACATGGAGCGCCTCGATCCAGGCGGGTGCGCGGTCGGGCCATCGCGCGTGTGCGGCGCGGGCGACGTCGGGGTGCAGTGGTGTCACGGGCGCAGTGCGGTGGCGAGGGTGTGCATGTCGTCGACGACGACCAATGCGTCCGCGTCGGCCAGGCCCTCGGCACGCTCGGCCTGCTTGGCATAGCCGATGCACGGCACTCCTGCCGCGGTCCCGGCGAGAGCGTCAGTGATCGAGTCCCCGACGAACACAGCGTCGCTCGGTGCCGCTCGGGTGATGTCGAGCGCGGCGTGGAGTAGATGGGGATCGGGCTTCATCTGCTCGGGGCGCCCGAAGGGCCGGCTGATGATCTGCGCAACGTGTTCGGTGAGGTCGTGGCGGGCCAGATACGTGCGGATGGCTCGCTCGGAGTTGTTGCTGACGACCAGCACGGTGTGCCCGGTGGCGACGGCGGTGCGGATGAGCTCGTGGGCGCCGGGGGTCGGTACGGCGACGGTTGCGGCGCGGGTCTCGTGCTCGATGACGTGGGCCTCGACATCACGACCGGACTCGGGCGAATGCCGGTAGGCAGCGCGAAGCAGGACCAGCGGGTCATCGGTGCGGACCTCGCTCAGGTCGATGCCACGCACGGTGGCGAACTGGCGGACGGCGGCGGCGACCTCGGGGGCGGGGTGTCCGGCGAACAGGTGCGCGACGGGCCCGTCGAAGTCCAGGAGCAGGACCCGGGCGCCGCGGAGCAGGTCGGCGAGCTGGGTGCGGGTGCCGGTCGGGAGGGTCACTGCGGGTACTCACGGGTGATGGTGGTCCACACGGAGTCGAACCAGGTGCGGGCCTGGGTGACGTACTGGGGGCCGTTGCTGGTGTCGGCGTCGTCGCCGGTGGAGAAGTGGAACAGGGTGGCGTCCTTGCCCATCGGGTCGAAGATCGGCACGGGGGCCTTGTCGATGGTGACGGTGTGTTCCAGGACGGGGTAGAAGCCGAAGAACGCTTCCTCGTCGTTGATCAGGTAGAGCTTGAACAGCGGTGAGGCGCTGTGGGCCCGGACCTCCGCGGTCGCGGTCCTGACCAACCCGAGGTCGGCAAGCTCCTGAACGCCGTCGGTGATGCTGTCCACGGCACGACGAGTGATCCGGTCGGCGCGCTTGCGGACGGCGGGGTCGTCGGCGGCGGTGTCGGCTCGGCACGGGAGCGCGAGGGGGACGCCGGGGTCGGACAACATGATCCGCACGGCGATGGATTCCGGGCTCAGGCGTCCGGCGCGGACCTTGTCCAGGACCTCGGACAGGGTGCCTGCCAGGGTCTCGCCGGAGAACCCGGCGAAGTCGATCCGCACGTGCGGGCGCTCGAAAGCAGCCTCGATGTGCGGGCGCAGCCCCACCGGTAGCTCGGTCTGGGCGCGGACGAACACCCCGCTCCCCTGGCGGCTGATGAGCAGCCGCTCGGCGTAGAGCGGACGCAGCGCGGCCTTCACCGTCTCGCGAGCGACGCCGTAGCGCTCAGCCAGGTCAGGCTGCGACGGCAGCTTCTCCCCCGCCTTGAGCTTGCCCAGCTTGATCGCGGCGCGGATCTGGTTGGAGATCTGCTGCGACGGCGTGCGCGGATCCTCCGGGTCCAGGTGCGCGAGGAACTCGGCTGGCGTGCTCATGACCCCACGGTATCGGTCGGCTGACTAGCCCGACTAGCCATGTTCCTCATTCGTGCTTGACATGGCTAGCCAAGCCCGCCATTCTGACATGGCTAGCCAAGCTGGTCAGGTGAACGAAGGAGAGAGCGATGAGGGATCTTCCGGTGGTGCTCGACGGCTTCAAGCTCACGGTGGTGGAGCCGCCGGCACCCAAGACCCGTCAGGACGCGAACGGTGCGGAGGTGCCGGTCACGGATCGGGATGGGGTGACGCAGTTCGTGGTGTCGTTGTTCGCGAAGTTGCAGGTTCAGGCGGGTCAGCGGGCGCCGAAGGGTGAGGAGATCAAGGTGACCCTGACGACAGATCCGGGTGAGGGGTTCGGGGAGGACGCGCGGGTTCAGTTGATCGATCCGAAGATCAACCCGTACTCGATCGAGTCCCCGGATGGTCGGACAGTGTCGGGGATCGCGTTCAAGGCGATGGGCCTCAAGCACGCTCACCCCTCCCCTGCGCCGATGCGCCGAGGCAAAGACGACGAGAACCACTCCTGACCGACGCCTCTACGGGTCGAGCATGCCCGCGAGCGCAAGCGGGCCGGCCGCCTGATGTAGCGGCCCACTTTCTGTCGCCGGAATGGTGTTCCGGCAATTTCCCAGTAATTCCGAGACGGGGACACCTGTGTCCTCGACCAGGGGTGATCTGCGGTGGTGTGTGGCGAATGCAGCGGTAGCCAGGCGTGCGATGTGTGCGACGGCTACGGCGACTCGACCTCAGGTGTCGAGTGCGGGGCGTGTGGTGGTTCCGGGGTCTGCCCGGGCTGCTTCGGAGACGGCGAGACCCACGGCCCGGTGCCGCGGTCGGGATGGGGATGACGGCATGAACACCAACACGAGCGTCCGTCCGCGGGTGACCTCCGGTGTGGGTCGGCTGGTGCGGCGGTTGGAGATCGAGCGGCGCCGCTGGGCCCGCACCGAGCACCCCGTCATCGCGACCGAGCAGGCGTGGCGGGCCGGGGTCGCCGAGGGCCTGCGCCTGGCCCAGCTCGCCATCCGCAAGGGGGTCTGAGGCGATGGCGATCAACCTCGGGGCCCGGGACCGGGTCAAGACGCTGCCGAAGGTCAACCGGCGGGCTCTGCGCAAGTACGGGGAGTTCTGGCGGGCGTTGCAGCTCGTCGGCGACGCGCTCGCCGAAGCGGACAAGGTCGCTGCGAAGGCCGCCGACTCGAAGACCAAGCGGTCGGGGAAGGGGTTGTCGGCCAAGAGCGGCGCGAGCGGCGTGCACTGGTCGACCGCGTCGCCGGAGGAGATCCGGGCCTCGGCGAAGACCGTGCACGCCTCGCTGCGGGTCATGGCCTCCTCGGCCAAGAAGTGGGAGGCCGAGCTGGTCTCCCGCGAATGGAGGAAGTGAGCGCCATGTCGAAGGCTGTCGACCGCACCGTCGAGGAACTCGACGCCGCGATGCGCGAACTCAAGCGCAGCCTGCACGGGATTCCGTATCGGACCGGTGGGTTCAAGAACACCCACGACAACCTCGCCCGCGATGTCGCGCACCTGACCGTCCACCTGGACTCGGCCCGCGGCGCTCTGCGCGAACAGAAGTAACCCATCTCTGGGTGGTGGGGTCGCCCGCTGCACTGATTCTTGGCGGAAACACACAGCGGGCGCCCCTGCTACCCGACAACTCTCGTGAGGACTGGTAGCAGTGAACAAGCGTAGTAGCACCGCAACACGCATCAACGGCCCGGCACGCACACATGCGGGGCGTGCGTCTCGGCCGCCGGGGCGGGAGTTCCAGGCGCTGGCCTGGACCGCACGTCACCCCGGGTTCGTCGCCGTCCCCCTGATCGTCCTGGGCCTCGCGCTGATGCTCGGCCCGCTCGTCACCGGGCTGGGGCTCGGCATCCTGGTCGCCGCGGTGGCGGTCTGGGGCCGTGCCCACCCGGCCAGCTTCGACCGCTTCGCGGCACCGGCTCTACGCGCGACATGGCGGCGCTGGACGGTCTACCGCGGCCGCCGCTGGGCCCAGCTCATGTCCGACACCGGACTGACCAAGGAGCACCGCCACACCGGCGACCAGCTCGTGCCCCGGGTCCTGCGGGTCCGGTCGTCCTCGGCGTCGATCGACACCGTCTACGTCCGCATGGTCCGCGGACAGGACGTCGCCTACTGGCAGGAACGCTCCTCGGTCCTCTGGGAAGCGTTGATCGCGCACCGGGTGGCGATCACCCGCCACCGACCCGGAGTCGTGGCGATCGTCATCGAGTGGGAGTTGCCCTTCACCCGCACGATCCCCGCCCCCGACATCCCCGAGGCCACTGAGGATGTCGACCTGGGCGCGGTGGAGATCGGCGACAACGAGCGCGGCGAGCCCTTCACCGCCCCCGTCATCGGCGGACACCGCCTGGTCGCCGGCGCCTCCGGAGCGGGCAAGGGCTCCGTGCTCTGGTCGACCCTGCGCGGGGTCGGCCCTTGCATCCGCGACGGCATCGTCCGCGTCTGGATGGTCGACCTCAAGGGCGGCGTGGAGACCGAACAGGGCGCCCCGCTATTTCACCGCTACGCCATCTCGATGCCGGCCGCGTTGGAGCTGCTGACCGAGTTCCGGGACGCGATGCGCGACCGGCAGGACGACATGCGCGACCAGAACATCCGCGCCGCCACCCCGTCGGCCGGGACGCCGGTGGAGCTGCTGGTCATCGACGAGATGGCCATGCTCACCGCCTACGGCGACCGCACCAGCGTCCGCGACGCACTGCGCCTGCTGGCGGAGGTGATGACGCAGGGTCGGGCGTCGCTGTTCGCGGTCCACGGCTACCTGCAGGAGCCCTCCAAGGACGTCGTGGATGTCCGGGAGCTGTTCGCGCAGCGGATCTGCCTGGGCGTCACCGCTGCCTCTCACGTCGACATGGTCTTGGGCGAGGGCGCGCGGGAGCGGGGGGCGCTGGCCGATGAGATCCCCGGCGACGCCCGCCACGCCGGGATCGGGTTCGTCATCGACAAGGGATCGCGCCTGCCGGTCCGGTTCCGGGCCGCGTTCGTCTCCGACGACGACATCACCGAACTGGTCCAGCGCTGCACCCCACCGCCGGACGCGGACGTGATCGACCTCGACACCGAGCGGGGGGCCGCCTGATGGGCACCACCACCGCATGGGTCCTACGCACCTGGTCCAGGTTCACGCTGCTCTTCGCGCTGATCGTCGGCGGCACGTGGCTCTACCTGGGATCGGCCTCGGGCTGGTTCTGGATCCTCGCGGGCGGCGCGGTCGTGGCGGAGTGGTATGTGGTCCGGCAGCTCGCTCGTGAGTGGTCATGGGAGGCCCGCGCTACCTGGTGGTGGTCCCCATGACGGGGACCGTCCAGGGTGCGTTGTTCGGGGACCCGGTCACCGTCGAGACCACCGACCACGGCCCCGCCGCGACCCAGGACCCGCGCGAGGTCGCCCGCGTCGTCGGCCTGGCGCAGGACCCGGGGCTGTTCGTTATCGAGCGCACCGGACTCGTGCTGCGCGCCGACCTGGCCCGACCCGGCTGCGCCGACGCCGTCGCCCGCCACGACGGGGATACGGTGGCCCAGCTCCTCGACACCGGACACCTGCGGCTCGGCGGCACCCACAACGTCCACCACGCAGGTTCCGAAGGACCGGCCCGCTCGGTCCTGGTGCCCAAGGCGACACGGGACATGGTGTCCCGCTGGGACCACCTGCGCCCCATCCCGGAACCGACTCCGACGCCGGAGCCGCAGAAGGCGCCGCAGCGCTCCACGGGCGTGATCGGCGTCGACGTCGTCGCGCCGGGTAAGGCGCTGGTCTGCCTCGGCAGCACGGGGCAGGGCGGGACGGTGCTGCGCGACGGCGGCCGTTACCGGGTCGAGAACGACCATGGCGCCACCGTCGGCCACGCATCGTCCTACCGGGCCGCTGCGCGGCTCCTGGCCCGCTACCACGGCTACACGCCCGGGCTGGTCGAGATCGAGCACGAGCACCGCCTCTACCGCCGCTGACCCGGTGATCCGGCCCGGCCCCGCCGCGCGAGTCCAGCTCCCGGCGGGGCCGGGGCCACCCACATCCCACTCACCTCGTCCCTCGGAGGGATGCCGTGATGACGGCTGCCACGACCACCCAGCATGACCACGACCTGTCCCACCTGTTGCGCTCCGACGGCTTCCAGACCTGGCGCCGTGAGGTCACCGCCATCGGCGGCTGCGCCGCCCCCATCCATCTCACCGGCTCCTCGCGGATCTACGACCGCGCCACCGGCACTGTCCTGGCCGAGCGGGATGGGGAGATCCTGGCCCCTTGCGGTAACCGCCGAGCGTCGGTGTGCCCCGCGTGCTCGGACCGCTACGCCTCCGACGCCTACCACCTCCTGCGCTCCGGAATGGCCGGTGGGAAGGGCGTCCCCGACACCGCCGCCGCCCACCCGCGGCTGTTCGTCACGCTCACCGCGCCCTCGTTCGGGCCGGTCCACACCCGCCGGGTCACCGCCCGCGGCCTCGTCATCCCCTGCCGCTGCGGGGACAAGCACCACCGCGACGACCCCCGCATCGGCTGCGCCCTCGATCCCGACACCCACGACTACATCGGCGCTGTGCTCTGGCAGGCCCACTCCGGAGTCCTCTGGAACCGCTTCGCCATCCGACTCCGCCGCCTGCTCGCCCAGGCCCTCGGGGTCAGGGTCCGCGACTTCCGCGACCACGCCCGGCTGTCCTACGCCAAGGTCGCCGAGTACCAGCGCCGCGGACTCGTGCACTTCCACGCCGTCGTCCGCCTCGACGGCCCCGAGGGGCCCTGGACCACGCCGCCGGCCGGGATCACCGCCGACGCTCTGCACGCCGCGATCCGGGACGCCGCCCACGACGTCTCGCTCACCGTGGACCGGCCGGACGGCACCCCGAAGACGTTGGCGTGGGGCACCCAGGTCGACATCCGACCCATCACCTCCACGACTGCGGCCGCGCTGGAGAACGACGACGGAGAGATCACCGACTCAGCGCTGGCCGCCTACGTGGCCAAGTACGCCACCAAAGGCACCGGCAAGTCCGAGGCCACCGACCGCCCGATCCGCGACATCGCTCACCTCGACCACCTCGACATCACCCCGCACCACCGACGCCTGATCGAGACCGCGTGGGAGCTCGGCGGCCAAGAGCAGTACGAGGGGCTGAACCTGCGCCGGTGGGCACACATGCTCGGGTTCCGCGGCCACTTCCTCACCAAGTCCCGCGCCTACTCGACCACCTTCGGCGCGATCCGCGGCGACCGACGGACCTACCGCCTCGGGGAGACCCTCGCCGCCCTCGACACCCCCACCGAGCCCGGAGCGGTGCTGGTGGTCAACGACTGGGCCGTTGTGCACATCGGGCACCGCAACGACGCCGAACGAGAGATCGCACTCGGCATCGCCGAACGACGACGCGAACAGCGCACCACGCGAGCCCGGAAGGAGACATCATGACCGCGCACTACCTGACCGTGCCCGAGGCGGCGGCCTACCTGAACACCTCGGTGCGCTTCGTCCGGCGGCTGATCGCCGAGCGCCGTGTCGCCTTCCACCACATGGGCAGGCACGTCCGGCTCCGCGTCATCGACCTTGAGGCCTTCGTCCAGGCCGGACGGGTCGAGCCCGTGGACGCCTCCGCCGTGCGTCGACAGCTTCGGAAGGTGAGCTGATGGCACGCGGCAACCGCCCCGGACACCGCCGCTTCGGCCTGATCAGAAAGCTGCCGTCCGGGCGCTACCAGGCCTCCTACCTCGGTCCCGATAGTCGACGACGAACTGCACCCGACACGTTCGCCCGCAAGCGCGAGGCCGAGCAGTGGCTCTCGACGGTCGAGACTGAGCTGCTGCGCGACGACTGGACCGACCCGGCTCTGGGGAGGGTCCCGCTGCGTGATTTCGCTGAGCAGTGGATCGCCGAGCACAAGATCAGCCGTAGGACCCGCGAGGAGTACGCCAGTCTCTGGGCCCTGCACCTGGCTCCGTACCTCGGCGACTACCCGCTCGGCCAGATCAGCACCGACCGCGTCCGATCCTGGCGGTCCTCTCTCCTGAACAACGGACGGTCAGAGGACCGGACCGCCAAGGCCTACCGGCTCCTGCGCGCCATCCTCAACACCGCCGTCGACGACGGGCTGATCAAGCGCAACCCGTGCCGGATCAAGGGCGCGGGCCAGCACCGGACCCCGGAGCGGCCGACGGCGACGGTCGCACAGGTCAACCGGCTCGCCGGGCTGGTGCCTCCCCGCTTCCGGGTCCTCGTTCTCGCGGCCGCGTTCACCGGACTCCGCTGGGGTGAGCTGGTGGCTCTGCGGCGCTGCGACATCGATCTCGACGGCGCAGCAATCCATGTCTACCGGCGCCTGGCCGAGCACAAGAACGGAGAGATCGAAGCCGGGCCTACCAAGTCCGTGGCCGGGGCTCGCACCGTCGCCCTGCCCGACGTGCTGGTGACCGAGCTGCGCGAGCACATCGCCGAGTACGCCGAGGAAGGCACAGAGGGCCTGGTGTTCACCGGCGACCGCGACGGCCCGCTACGCCGAGGCAACTTCCACCGCGCCACCGCCTGGACCCGCACGGTCGTCGCGGCCGGCCTCCCGAGCGGCTTCCACTTCCACGACCTGCGCCACACCGGCAACCACCTCGCGGCCACGGCCGGAGCCAGCACCCGCGAGCTGATGCACCGCATGGGCCACGGCTCGATGCGGGCCGCCCTGATCTACCAACACGCCACCAGCGAACGGGACCGCGCCATCGCGCGCCGCCTCAACGACCTGGTCCAGCACGACGAGCACGACGACAGCTAATTGCACGCTAGTTGCACGACAACGATGACGGCGCCCCTCCCAAGATCGGGAGTGGGTGCCGTTTCCGCTGGTAGACCTACTTGAGCGGGCGACGGGAATCGAACCCGCGTAGCCAGTTTGGAAGACTGGGGCTCTACCATTGAGCTACGCCCGCATGCCCGATCCTGCCGATCGGACGTCTGCGAGCGTATCCCACTCCGAAGCACTGAACATCCCCGACCCCGGGTACGTACGAACATCCGGGCAAGGACGTTCAGGAGGTTCCGGACACCGATGATGGCGCGCAGACGCGGGCTGCGGTCCGTGGGCTCCCCTCCGGAGGCTCCGCCGACGGACCCGGGGCTCGACACCGAGGCCGGGCTCAGGGCCGCGTACAGCGCCCACGGCCCGGAGATCTACCGTTACGCGCTGCGCCAGCTGGGCGACGACGGCGGCGCCCAGGAGGCGGTGCAGGAGGTGTTCCTGCGGGCCTGGCGGCGGGCCGACTCCTACGACCCGTCGCTGGCGAGCCTGCGGGTGTGGCTGTTCGCGATCGCGCGCAACGTGGTCGTCGACGAGATCCGCCGGCTCAACGTGCGACCCTGGCGCAAGCAGCTCACCGACGAGCCCGAGTCCGGACGGGACTCGATCGGCCCGGCCGAGGACGCTCTGGTCGACACCTGGCTGGTCGAGGAGGCGCTGCGACGGCTCCGGCCGGAGCACCGGCAGGCGATCGTGCAGGCGTACCTGCGCGGGCGCCCGCACGCGGAGATCGCGGCGGAGGCGGGGGTGCCGGTCGGGACCATCCGCAGCCGGGTGTTCTACGGGTTGAAGGCATTGCGGCTGGCGATGGACGAGATGGGGGTGGAACCGTGACTCCGGACGAGCACCGGGCCCTGCGCGAGGCACTCGGCGACCACGCCATCGGGCGGCTGCCCCGTGACGAGGCGGCGACGTTGCAGGCGCACCTGGACGGCTGCGCGGACTGCCGGGCCGAGCTGGCGGAGATCTCCTCCGTGCTGCCCGCGCTGCGCCGGGTCGATCCGGCGCAGCTGGACCACACACCGTTCCCGCCGCCCGACCTGGGCGAGCGGATCGTGTCCGCCGCCCGTGCGGAGGGTGCGGCACCGCGACGGGGCCCTCGGTGGCTGCCGGTGGCGTCCGCGGCGGCGGTCGCGGTACTGGTCGGCGGGGTCCTCGGCTACGCCGTCGGCGACTACGACGGGATCCCCCGCGAGCCGGTCGCGGTGCAGGCCATGGACCCGGCGGTGCAGGCCACCGCGGTCGCGATCCCGCACACCTGGGGCGTCGAGATCGTGCTCGACGCCGACGGGTTCCGGGCCGGCTCCACCTACCGGGTGGTGGTCGAGGCGGACGACGGCCGGGAGGTCGGCGCCGGCGAGTTCATCGGGACCGGCGACAACCCGATGATCTGCAACCTGAACTCGTCGGTGCTGCGGTCGGACGCGTCCGGCTTCAAGGTGCTCGACGCCTACGGCGAGACCGTGCTGCGCGGTGACCTGACGGCCACCTGACCGGCCGGGCTCACCGCAGCCGGCGGGCCGCGTTCGCCATCAACCCGAGCAGGAACAGGGTGCTGACGAGCGCGGTCCCGCCCGCCGACACCAGCGGCAGCTGCTGCCCGGTCACCGGGAGCAGGCCGACGACGTAGCCGACGTTCATCGCCGCCTGCACGACCACCCAGGTCGCGGTCGCCGCCGTCGTCAGGCGCAGGAACGGGTCCTTCGTGCGCGCCGCGATCCGCAGCCCCACCCAGCCCAGCAGCGCGTACAGCGACAGCACCAGCAGTCCGCCGAGCAGCCCGAGCTCCTCGCCGATCACGGCGAAGATGAAGTCGTTGGCCGCGTTGGGCAGGTAGTCCCACTTCGCCCGGCCCTGGCCGAGGCCGGTGCCGAACACGCCGCCGTCGGCCAGCGACAGCAGCGCCTGCCGGGACTGGTAGCCGGCGCCGAGCTCGTCACCGGCGCCGAGGAACGTGGTGATCCGGTCCCGTCGGTACCCCGAGGTCAGGCCGAGCACCGCGGCGCCGGCGACGGCGCCGCCGCACATCGCGGCCAGCGGGCCGAGCGGGGTCCCGGCGAAGTACAGCAGCGCCAGCACGATCACGCCGAGCGCGACCGTCGTGCTGAGCGCGGGCTGCATCATCAGCAGCGCCGCGATCAGCAGCCCGACCGGCACCAGCGGCAGGACGGCGTAGCGCGCCAGCCGCACCGTGCGGCCGCGCAGCGCCAGCACATGCGCGCCCCACAGCAGCACGATCACCTTGGCCGCCTCGCCGGGCTGCACGGTGAACCCGCCGACCGAGATCCACCGCCGGGCGCCGCCGCGGACCTCGCCGATCCCCGGGACGAGTACCGCGATCAGCGCGGCGACGCAGGCGATCAGCAGGATCGGCGTCCAGGCCCGCAGCCACGACGGCCGGACCACCATCCCCAGGCCGAACGCGGCGATCGCGACCACCAGGAAGATGATGTGCCGGACGAAGACGGTGAGCACCATCCCGTCGGCGACGGTGCGCCCGCCCGCCGACGCGGACAGCACCATCACCACGCCGACCAGGAGCAGCACCCCGGTCACGCCCAGCACCAGGTGCAGCGGGGGCACCCGGCCGAGCCGGGCCAGCCGGGCCCGGAGCGACGCCGCGGGACCGGCCGGCCGGTCCCCCGGCCCGGACCGTGTACTCGACCTCGGCGACGTCACTCGATCAGTGTCCGGCAGATCCGGGCATCGGCGACGTAACCGGCCGGCACGGCGCGTCCTGCAACGGTGTCACCCGGCCCGGGCGTGCACCACGAGGTTGTCGATGTAGCTGCGCTCCCCGCGGTCGAACTCGCCGGCGCAGGTGACCAGCCGCAGCACGTCGCTCGCCGTGGCGCCGAACACCTCGAACGTCGGGAACTCGTCCTTGGGCATCTGCTGGGTCCGCTCGACGACGTACTCCTCAACGGTGCCGTCGCTGCGCCCGACCTCGATCACGTCACCCGGCCCGAGATCGCGCAGGTCGAAGAACACCGCGGGCCCGGCCCGGGAGTCGACGTGCCCCAGCAGGACGGTCGGGCCCGGGTTGGTGCCGCGGTCGAACCAGCCGACCCGCGAGAAGTCCTGCGGGACCTCCGCGGTGTTGTCGTCGGCGACGCCGAGCCGCAGCAGCTCGGGCTCGTCCACCCCGATCGCCGGGATCCGCAGCGACGTCGGCAGCACCTCGCCCTGCTCCGCGACGACCGGTTCCTGGGTGATCGGCGCGGTGGGCGGTTCGGGCGCGTCCGGCGCGTCGGTCGCGGCGGGCGCGCCGCACGCCGTCAGCATCAGGAGCAACGCGACGACGCCCGGGAACAGTGCCGACAGCACTGGTCCCGGGCGCCGGTCACGCGCGTGCTCAGCCCTGCGCACGGCTCCGGCGGACCAGCACGACGCCGGCCCCGGCGGCGGCGGCCAGCCCGGCCGCACCGATCGCGTACATCGCGGCGTCGTGTGTGGCGCCACCGGCACCGGTCTCGACACCACCCATCGGGACCTCGGTCAGCTGGCCGCGCACGGTGCCGGCCGCGTAGTCCGCGGTGTGGGTGTCGGCGGTGAAGCCGGCCGGGTTCGCCTCGATCTGGCTCAGGGTGAAGCCGGTCGCGGTGTCCTGACCGTTGTCGCCCTCCAGACCGGTGGTGAACGGGCCCTGCAGGCAGCCCGACGAGGTGCGGGTGTCGCCCTCACCGCTCGGGTCCGGGAACGCCAGCCGCGGCGGGCCGGGCTCGCCGACGTTCGCCTCGTGGATGTGCGTCGCGGTCTTGGCCGGGCTCTCGTACTCCCCGGTCACCCCGCGCAGGGTGATGTCGTAACAGATGATCTCGTCGTCGCTGTTGATCCGGAAGTTGAACTCACCGGTCGCGCCGGGCTCGCCCGGGACGGACTCGCCGTCGTTGTTGATGATGGTGTCGGGGGTGGCCAGCACGGTGTACATGCTGGTGAAGGTGTCCGGCTCCGGCACCTCCGTCTCCTGGGCCATGGCGATGCCCGCGGTCGCGGCGAACATGAGGGCACTCGCGGCCGTGACGGCGGCCAGGCGGGGGAGGGTGCGACGCATCTCGGAGTCCTTTCTGACTTTTTCATCCTTGATGCCGGTCTCTACGGACCCGCCGCCCCCGGCGTTCAGCCGTCACCCGATCGTGATCAGCGAGGCCGCCCGAAGACGTCCGCGACCATCTGCTCCCACGCCGCGACCGCGTCGGCCGGCGGCAGGCCGAGCTGCCCGAGCAGCCCCAGGCACTCGCCGTCGACGCCGGTGAGCAGCACCGTCGACACCGGGCCGTGCACGCTGTGCGTGCGGACGACCCGCAGTTCGGCGACGTCGCCCGGGCCGAACGCGAACTGCGCGGGACCCGACACGACGCCGACGACGTCGCCGGTCTCGACGTGGTCCACCCGCCCGACCGTCGCCTGCAGGCATCCGCGGTTCGGCACCGCGAACCCGACCGGGACGCCGTGCTCGCACAGCGCGCACAGCAGCTCGACGACGGGCAGGAACCCCGACGGCGGCACCGACGGGCGGGCGAGCCGGTCCAGCAGGTCCGCGTCGCCGGTGGTGACCAGGTCGAGCAGGCCGAGATGGTCGAGCTCGCCCGGGTCGTCCGGGAGGGCCGGCGGCTCGGCTGCCGGGCCGGGCGAACGCGGCGCCAGGGCCATCACGTCGACGACGAGCGCCGCCGGTTCGGACACCAGGTGCGACCGGTGCACCGCGGTCCCGTCGGCGTCGAACATCCACAGTCCGGCCGGCTCCCGGGAGTCGTCGTCGGGGGCGGTGCTGATCAGCGCCGACACCGCGCTGCGGGACAGCCGCAGGTTCACCAGCCCCGCCCGGACGGCGAACGCCTCCCCGGCGAACGTCGGCGGGGCGTAGGTGCCCAGCTCGGTGATCAGCGCGCTGCCGTTGGCGGTGGTGGCGACGACGTCCTCCAGCAGCGGCAGGTGCCGGGCCAGCGAGTCGGGATCGAGATCGAGCCGGGTACCGACGCGGTGCGCGAGCAGCAGGTCGAGCTCGGTGCGAGGCAGGGTCACGGGGACACTCCGGATCAGGTAGCTCAGTAGACGTCACGCAGGTAGCGCTTGGCCCGCTTGAGGTCGGCGACGACCGCCTCGGCCCCGTCGACGTCCAGGCCGCCGTGCTCGGCGACGACCGCGTGCAACGCCGCGTCGACGTCGCGGGCCATCCGGCTCGCGTCGCCGCACACGTAGAGGTGCGCGCCGTCGGCGAGCCAGGCGTAGAGCCGGTCGCCGTGCTCGCGCATGCGGTCCTGGACATAGATCTTGGCCGCCTGGTCGCGGGAGAACGCCAGGTCGAGGTGGGTGAGCAGGCCGGACTCGGCCCACCCGGTCAGTTCGGAGCCGTAGAGGAAGTCGTGTTCGCGGTGCCGGTCGCCGAACAGCAGCCAGTTCCGGCCGGTCGCCCCGCGGGCCGCGCGTTCCTGCAGGAACGCCCGGAACGGCGCGATCCCGGTACCGGGGCCGATCATGATCATGTCGACGGCGTCGTCGGACGGCGGCCGGAACGTCGAGTTGGGCTGCAGGAACACCCCCGCCGTGTCGCCGACGGCGAGCCGGTCGGCCAGGTGGGTCGAGCAGACCCCGCCGACGGCGCGATCACCGCACCGGTAGCGCACGCTCGCGACGGTGAGGTGGATCCGGTCCGGCGCGGCCAGCGGGCTGGACGAGATCGAGTAGGCCCGGTGCTGCAGCGGCCGCAGCAGCCCCAGCAGCTCGTCGGCGTCGCACCGGAACCGGGCGGTCCGCAGCAGGTCGAGCAGGTCCCGATCCCACAGGTACGCCTCCCGGGCGGCCTTGTCCGGATGGGCCAGCGCGGCCCGCAGCTCGTCGTCGGAGCCGCGTTCGGCGAGCACCGCGAGCAGGTCGCGGGACGGCGTGACGATCTCGTGCGCGTAGGTCAGCGCCTCGCGCAGCGGGCGGTCCCCGGCGGGGGCGTCGCCGTCCGCGCCGAGCTGCTCCAGCAGGGCGTCGACCAGCGCCGGGTCGTTGCACGGGAGCACGCCCAGCGCGTCCCCCGCGGCGTAGCCGATCCCGCTGTCGGCGAGCGCGAACTCGTGGTGCCGGATGTCCTTGTCCGAGCCGGGCCCGGACAGCCGGACGCTGTGCGCGAGCACCGCCGGGAACGGGTTGCGCCGGTCCCACCGCGGTCCCGCCGCCACCGGGGCCGGTGCCGGGGGTGCGGTCCCGCCTGCGGCGAACGTCGCGAGGACCCGGCCGTACCACTGCTCGGCCTGGTCCTCCCACATCACGTCGCAGTCGACCCGGTCCAGCGCTCGGCTCGCGCCCAGCTCCGCGAGCCGGGCGTCGATCAGCTTCCCGGCGGCGCAGAAGTCGTCGTAGGCAGTGTCGCCGAGCGCGCAGACCGCGTACGTCGTCGACTCCAGCCGCGGCGCGTCGGCGGACTCGATGAGCTGCCGGAACAGGTCCGCGTCGTCCGGCATCTCGCCGTCGCCGTAGGTGGAGCAGACGATCACCACCCGGTCCATCGCGGCGAGTGCGGCGGCGTCGACCTGGTCCAGCTCGACCGGCTCAGCGGGCGCGCCGGCGGCACTGAGCCGGCTCGCGACGGTGCCCGCGACCAGCTCGGCGTTGCCGGTCTCGGTGCCGTAGAGCACGTGCACCGGCGGGTGCGCGGTCGCCCCGGCCGGCTCGGCGCGGGTCACCGCGGTGCGCGCGCCGGCGAGGTACCCGGACAGCCAGATCCGCTGCTCGGGGGTGAACGGCGCGTCCGCGGAGATGCCGAGCGCCTGCAGGTCCTCCGGCAACTGCGCGGTCACGGGGCGGCCACCAGGTCCGGCGTGGCGCGGGCGGCGAACAGCTCCTCGAACCCGGGGACCCGGCCGAGCGCTGCGGTGTTCGCGGCGTCCCTGGCGATGATCCAGCCGAAGGTGCCCGGGCTGTCGGTACCGTAGACGTCGCGGCGGGCCAGCGCCGCCTTCAGGTCGCCCACCCGCTTCGCGGAGACGAGCACGGCGAGCTCGCCGTCGTCGTAGCCGGTGAGGGCGTCGCGGGCGTAACGGACCAGCCGGGCGCGGACGGCGTGGTCCTCGGTGAGCAGCAGGGTGCGCGGGTCGCCACCGCGCCTGCGCGCGACGTCCTCCGCGATCCGCTGCACGGTGAGCCCGTTGACCAGCGCGTACATCTGCTCGTCCGGGTCGGTGGGGACTGCTCCCCCGGCGACCGGGACGCCGTCGCGCTGGGCCAGCTTGTGCCGGCGCAGCTGGTGCGCGGCGAGCGCGTCGGCCAGCTCGTCGACCAGCTCGGCGCGGCTGTTCGCGGCGAGCACGGCGTCGGCGTCCTGGTAGAGCCGCAGCGCCCGCGGGGTCGCGACCAGCACGTGCGCGCGCTCGGTCGCCCAGTGCTCCAGCAGCCGCGCGCCGAGCGCCGAACCGGTGGCCTCGACGTGCCAGCCGAGCAGCAGCCGCACCGCGGTCTCGTGGAACCCGCCGATCGGGGCGACGTCCACCGAGTCGGTGCTGAACGCGGCCCGCCCGGCCGGGTCGTACTGGTAGAGGAAGCCGCCGGACATGCCGTTGCCCAGCCCGGCGCCCGCGGTGCCGAGGTTCAGCACGGCGCCGCCGGTCATGTACTCGCAGCCGAAGTCGCCGAGCCCCTCGACGACGGCGGACGCGCCCGAGTTGCGCACCGCGAACCGGTCCCCCGCCTCGCCCTCGACGAACAGCCGGCCGCCGGTCGCGCCGAACAGCGCGAAGTTGCCGATCAGCACGTTCTCCCCCGGGCCGCGGCCGGCGCCGGGCGAGCCGCCCGGGGACCGCACGGCGACCGTCCCGCCGCAGGCCGCCTTGCCGACGCCATCGTTGGCGGTGCCGGTGTGCTCCAGCCACATCCCGTCGTTGCACAGCAGCCCGAACGACTGTCCGGCGGCGCCGCGGGTGCGGATCCGGACGTAGCGGTCCGGCAGGAACCGGCGGCCGCGGTCGTCGGTCAGCGCGGGGCCCTCGATCCGCTCGTGGTCCAGCATGCGTTCGACGTCGACGGCGAGCCGGCCGCCGACCGAGCGGTGCCGGTTCCCCAGCTCGCCGCCGTCGACGTCGACGCCGGGGGCGTGCCGGGCGAGCGCGTCGCGCACGGTCGCCGACCACGACTCGTCGTGGGTGTGCTCGGCCCCGACCCGCACCGGATCGGCGATCTGGTCCCGGCGCGCCGGGTGCAGCAGCCTGCGCAGGTCCAGCCGGGCGACGATCGCCGGGTGCGCGGCGAGGTGCAGCAGGTCGGTGCGGCCGCGGGCCTCGCGCAGGCTGCGCAGACCGAGCCCGGCGAGGATCTCGCGGACCTCGTGCGCGACGTTGAGCAGGTACTGGGCGAGCGCGCGGGGGTCGCCGTCGAACGCCTCGGCGTTGGTGGTGATCCCGGCCGGGCAGCGCACGTTGCAGTTCTTCGCCATGACGCAGCGCAGCATCATCAGCGCGCTCGTCCCGAACTCGAAGCCGTCGGCGCCGAGCAGCGCGGACACGACGACGTCACCGGCGGTCTGGTGTGCGCCCGAGCAACGCAGTTCGACGGCGTCGCGCAGGCCGTGCGCGGACAGCGCCTGGTGCACCTCGGCGATGCCGATCTCGGCGGAGCGTCCGGCGAACTTCAGGCTGGTGACGGCGGCGGCGCCGGTCCCGCCGGTGTTCCCGGCGACGTTCACGACGTGCGCGCCGGCCTTCGCGACGCCGACCGCAATCGTCCCGATGCCCTCCGACGACACCAGCTTCACGACGACCTTCACCCGGGCCGCGGTGGCGTCGTGGATGAGCTGGGCGAGATCCTCGATCGAGTAGGTGTCGTGGTGCGGCGGCGGCGAGACCAGCTCGACGCCGGGGGTGGCGCCGCGTGCGGCGGCGATGTCGACGGTGACCTTGCGGCCGGGCAGCTGCCCGCCCTCCCCCGGCTTCGCGCCCTGCGCGATCTTGATCTCGATCTGCTCCAGCATCGGGTCGGCCAGGTAGCCGGCCCACACCCCGAACCGGCCGGAGGCGAACTGCTTGATCCGGGAGCCGCGGATCGTCCCGAACCGGGAGCGGGCCTCGCCGCCCTCGCCGCAGTTCGACAGGGCGCCGACCATGTTGGTGCCGTGCGCGACGGCCTCGTGCGCGCCCGCGACGAGCGCGCCGTGGCTCATCGCGCCGGACGCGAGCGTTCGGGTGATCTCCGACGCCGGCTGCACCTCGGCCAGCGGGACCGGCTCCGGTGCGGTGACCAGCCGGTCCAGCCAGTCGGCGGCGGTCCCGGACGCGGACCGGACACGCACCGCCGGGCCGTCGGTCTCGACGTCGATCTCCGGGCCGAACCGGTCGGCCAGGTAGCGGGCTAGCGGGCCGGCGTCGCCGTCGACGAGCAGCCGGTCACCGTCGCGGCGCAGCCCGCGTACGGCGACGGTCGCGGTGCCGCGGGCGTCGACCCGGTCCAGCTCGTCGACGCCGTCGCGCAGGTCCACCGGCAGCACCAGCACGTCGCGCAGCGCCGACGGGCGCCGCTCGCGCTCCCGCGCCAGCTCGGCGGCGAACTCGCGGTAGCCGGGGGTGATGGTGAAGTCGTCGATCTCGGCGGCGGTCAGCGCGCGCAGGCCGGTGTGCGTGTACGCCTCGTCGTGCAGGCCGAACGCGTCGGCCAGCCCGGCCAGCGGGAGCAGCCGCAGCGAGGGGTCGACGGCGCCGGCGGTCAGCGCGACCCGCTCGTCGGTGAGCCCGGTGAACGCGCGCACCGCGGTGACGCCGTAGGAGTGCCCGGCGCCGTCGGTGCGCTCCTTGAACAGCCCGAGCTGCGGGACGTCGTCGGGGCCGGTGACGGTCAGCGCCCGGTGGTGCCAGTCGGCGGCGGACCGCTCGATCGCGGCGAAGCCGACCCCGCCGACCGGGGCGTCCAGGTCGGGGAACCAGCGGTGCAGCACGGGATCGCCGGTGTCGAGGTAGCCGGGCTCGAAGAACTCACCGGCCACGTAGCTCTCCGCGGTGCACAGCCCGACCCGGGCCATCGTCTTGAGCAGCGCCTTCTCGGCGGCCCGGCGGAACCGGCCGAACGCGGCGGGATCGCCGGACTCGGCGGCGCGCAGCCGGACCGCGTGCGGGTGCACCGCGGACGCGCCGAACCCGAGCACGACGGCGAGATGGTGTGACGAGCACACCTGCCCGGTCGCGACGACCAGCGACACCGCGGGGCGCAGACCCGCCTCGATCAGCGCCCGGTTCACCGCGGCGACGCCGAGCACCACCGGGATCGCGGCGCGTTGCGGGCTCAGCGCGCCGTCGTCGAGCAGCGCGATGCCGCCGCCGGTGCGGGCGAACGCGACGACGTCGGCGCGCAGCGACTCGATCGCCGCCTCCAGGTCGCCGGGAGTGTGCAGCAGATCGAACCCGGCGACCGGCACGGCGGTGCCGGACCGCAGCCGGGCCAGCCCGTCGTCATCGAGCAGCGGGGAGTCGAGCACGATCCGGTGGAACGGGTCTCCGTCGGCGACCGGGCGGGCGCCGAGCGCGACCCGCAGGCTCATCCCGTCGGCCTCCCGGATCGGGTCCAGCGGCGGGTTCGTGACCTGCGCGAACCGCTGGGTGAAGTACCGGGCGACACCGCCCTCGCGATCGGTGAGCGCGTTGATCGCGTTGCCGTAGCCCATCGCCGAGACCCGTTCGGCGCCGTCGGTCAGCATCGGGTCGAGCAGGAACCGGAACGCCTCGGAGTCCAGGCCGTAGGCGACGTAGCGCTGGTGCACCGTCAGTTCGCTGTCTGCTCCCGGGTCCCCGTCCGGGGCGGGCAGCTCGCCGAGCCCGGTGCGGGCCGCGGCCAGCAGCGCCGGGTAGTCGGCGCGGGAGGCGAGCAGCTCCAGGGTCTGCGTGGTGTCGTAGCTGCGCCGCTCGGTGGCGCTCCACCACAGCATCCCGCCGGCCTCGATCCGGCCGCGGCGCAGCACCCGCTCGGCGGGCAGGTCGAACTGCCCCGCCTCGGAGGAGACCGTCAGGTACTCGTCGGTCTCGCAGGTCCGCAGCGGACGCAGGCCCAGCCGGTCCAGCCGGGCGCCGGTCACGTCGCCGTCGGAGAACACGACGGCGGCCGGGCCGTCGTTGATCTCCTCGACCAGCGAGTGGTACTCCAGCATCGCCCGCACCGGCTCCGGCAGCGACCGGTCGTTCTCCCAGGCCGGCGGCATCATCGCGACGACGGCGGCGACCAGGTCGACACCGTCGCCGGCGACCCGCGCGTGCAGGGTCTGGTCGAACCGGGCGCTGTCGGACTGGCCCGGCGGGCGGACGATCCGGTCCCCCCGGGCCGCGGCCAGCGCGTCGTCGGCGATCCGGTTCTTGCGGTCGGTGTTGAGCTCACCGTTGTGCGCCAGCAGCCGGAACGGCTGTGCCATCGTCGGATGCGGGTCGGTGTTGGTGGAGAACCGGGTGTGGAAGTACAGGCTCGACACCTCGTGCGCCGGATCGGTCAGATCGGTGAACCAGCGCAGCACCTCCCACGAGTTCAGCCGCCCCTTCAGCACCTGGGTGCGGGTGGACAGGCTCAGCGGGTACAGCCCGGCGAGCTCCGGATCGGTGTAGGCGAGCGCCTCGACGTCGAGCAGACAGCGGTGGGTGAGCCGGTCGCTGTCGGCGCCGTCGGGCACCGTGAAGATCCACTGCCGGATCGGCAGCTGCTGCCCGACCGCCGCCGGGCGCAGTGCCGACGGATCGGTCGGCACGTCGCGAACCGCCAGTACCGTGCAGCCGTGCCGCTCCAGCGTCGCGGTGACCAGCTTCTCCGCGGCACCGGCGCGGTCCGCGTCGGTCGGGAGGAACACATTCCCGACGCCGAACCGGCGGGCCGTCAGCTCGCGCCCGGCGAGCGCCGAGAAGAACCGCACCGAGAGATCCACCGAGACGCCGCCGCCGTCGCCGATGCCCTCCGCCGACATGCCACCGCGGTGCGGGACCGCGCACAGGGCACGATGGGCGTGGACGAGGACATCATGGGTCTGCACACCGTCCTTGCGGACGATCAGACCGACGCCGCAGCTGCTCAGCTCGGCGGCCGGGTCGTGCAGACCGGCGGGTCGGGACGGCGCGCGCAACCGGCACCCCTCCTTGTCGTTTAGGAAAGGCTTACCTTAGGAAGCGCGGGTGGAGAGGATCAACGCCCGTGGGCTGTCGCGCGGGACACATCGCGGCCCGACGTCGCCGTCCTGCAACGCCGGGGCGGGGCTAGACTGCCGCCGACGGGGTGTGGCGCAGCTTGGTAGCGCACTCGCTTTGGGAGCGAGGGGCCGTGGGTTCAAATCCCGCCACCCCGACCACGGTTGACCTGCGAAAACAGGTCGACCCGGTCTTGTCCCAAGATCGGTATGTAGCAGTCCTGTAGCAGTGTCCGGTCATGACGCCTCCCAGTCGATGGCGTCGAGGGCCTGGCGCATGGCGTCCAGGTTGGTGTGGGCGTAGATCGTCATCGTGACGTCGATGTCCGCGTGCCGGGCGATGGCCTGCACGACGTGCGGCGGTGTTCCGAGCGCGAGCAGCAGACTCACGACCGTGTGCCGCAGGTCGTGCAGCCGGACGCCGGGCAGGCCGGCGCGCTTGCGGAGCTTGTCGAAGTCGCGGTTCAGCGCCCGCGGCTCGACCGGCGTGCCGATCTGGGTGCAGAACACGAGGTCGTAGTTCTGCCAGCACTCCCCCGCGGCCTTGCGCTCGTCGGCCCAGGCCCGGCGCCGGGCGAGGATCGCGGTGCGGGTGATCTTCGGCAGCGGGATCACTGCCTCCGAGGCGCGCGTCTTGGTGCCCTCGACGACGAGCTTGCCGCCGACCCGCTGGACGGTCTGGCGGACGTGGACCGTCGCCTCGTCCATGTCGATGTCGCACCAGCGCAGACCGAGCAGCTCGCCGCGACGGAGACCGAGCGTGGCCGCGACGACGTAGAGCGGGTGGAACCGGGTGCCCTCGGCGGCAGTGAGCAGTGCGCGTGCCTGTTCCACGGGTAATCCCTTCCCCACCGAGTACTCGGGCGTCTTGACCCGCACGAGCTTGGCGACGTTGCGGTTCACCAGCTCCAGGCGCTCGGCGTGCCCGAGCGCGTTGCGGAGCACGGCGTGCACGAACTGGAGCTGGCGGACCGAGGGGTGGCGCCCGCAGCAGCGGCCGGCCGAGCAGCACTGCTCCTTCTCGGGCCGGCGGGCGTCCCAGCCGTTGGCGCAGCACAGGCACTTCTCGCGCATCACGGCCATGAACGACCGGACGTCGACGGCCGTGAGCTTGACGAGCTTCTTGCGTCCCAGCACGGGGGCGATGTGCAGGCGGACCGCGGACTCGTAGCCGCGGACAGTGGTGGCGCGCTTCTCGTGGCGCATGTCGTCGAGCCAGTCGGCGAGGAACTCCGCCACGGTGTTCTGGCGGTCGTCGACGAGGCCGCCGTTTACGGCCCGGGCCTTGAGCCCGTCGAGCTTCTCCCGGACCTCCTCCTGGCTGCGGCCGTAGACCGGCTGCCGCTTGATCTTCCCGGAGCTGGTCGGGACGTAGGCGGTGCCGACCCACAGCAGATCGCCCTTGCGCTGGTAGATCGACCCCTCGCCGTTGACCCGGCGCTTCGGCGGTGGGGACGGCTGGTGGCGGCGTGCCATCAGGCCACCTCCTCGTCGAGCAGCCGGGAGACGTACTCCTCGACGGCCGAGCGCGGGATGCGGCGGGCACCGCCGATCTTGATGGAGCTAAGCTCGTTGTTGCGGATCAGGTCGTAGACCTTGCAGCGTCCGATGTGGAGTAGCTTGGCAGTCTCCTCGGCGGTGAGCAGCAGGGCGTCCATGTCAGCGGGCCTCCTTCGCGTGGGTGTCCCAGTTGTGGGCGGACTCCCGCCAGAAGCGGGCCTCGTGCTCGGCGTCGCCCTGGGCTCCCAGGACGGCGCAGTAGAACAGCAGGTCGACCTTGCTGCGGGTGGCCTGGCTGCGGGCGAGCACGCGCCACCAACGCGCGGTCCGGTCGTACAGGTCGGCCATGCGGCGGGCACGGACCGCGTGCGTCGTAGGGCTGTCCGGCCGAACCGCTCCGAGTCGGAGGATCTCGGCGGTGACCCGGTCCAGGCCGCCCCGGACGGTGTCGAACACCGGGTCGGTGGTCGTGGCCATGTCAGTTCTCCTTCCGGGCGGTGCGGGCGATGCGGTCGCAGTAATCGGCGTAGTCGCCGAGGTAGGGCACCCGGACCCGGACGAGCTCGCGCCCGGGTGCGGACAGGACGGCGATACCTGGCGGTGCGGTGGCGTGCTGCTCGGCGAGGTCCCGGACGGCAGCACCGTGGAGCATCTCCAGCGAGTCGCCGGGGACCCGGAACGAGAGCCGCAGCGCGTACTGGTCACGGGCGTAGCCGCCGCCCATTGCCTCGGCCTCGGCGCGCTGGGCGAGGGTGACGACGCGGAAGGCGACCTTCCGGCCTTCCGAGAGCAGCCGCAGGTTGGCGGCCTTGATCCGGTCGAGCACCGAGCGCTCACCACGTCCCGGCTTCGAGAGGCCGGCCGCCGCGCGCAGCAGCCCGGGGAACTCCTCGACCACGACGAGGAACAGCGGCGTACCCGGCGTCGGGTCGAGCTTGTCGGTCCGGTCGGGCAGCGCGGCGAGGCGGTCGTCCATGACGCCGACGAGCCGTTCGAGGAGGGTCGCGTGCTCCTCGAGGTCGGCCGTGCCGGTCGCCTGCCACCGCCGGTGCACGGTGCCCTCCCACGGGCGCCCGAGCAGCAGGCCGGTGATGTCCGAACCCGCGATCCGGATGTCGTCGGCACCGGCGAGCTGCGCCAGCAGCCCGTAGGCGAACTGGGACTTCCCGGCACCGTTCTGCCCCTGCAACGCGACGTGCGCCGCATCGGCGAAGACGTGCCCGAGCGCATCGCCGAGGTCGTCCCGTCCGATCAGGACCGGCTTCCGGCACGTCGTCACAGCGGTGCGCGGCAGCGCGTACTGGTCGGCGAGCGGATCCCGGTCGAGCAGCTCGATCCGCACCCAACGGCCCGCGTACGGGACGACCCGCAGGCCCTCGAAGCACAGCGAGTGCGCGAGCCGGCCCCCGACGCGAGTGAGGTCCTCCGGCTCCTGGCCGGGGATCAGCTCGACGAGCATCGACACCGGCGGACCGGTCACCACCGAGCCGACCCGCGGCGTGCGGGCAGTCGGGCCGGTCACCGTCTCGACGATCTTGCAGGCGCCGACTCCCTCGCAGGCGTCCCGCCAGGCGTAGCGGAGCCACTCGGCGAAGGCGCGTGCCTCGTAGTCCTCCTCACGGCGTGCGCGGCGCTCGGACCAGGTGAGCAGCAACCAGGCGAGCCAGCCGGTGACACCGGCCCGGGGCCGCGTGGCGTCGCGACGAGCCGGAACGGTCAGCTCGACGGTCATGACGCCTCACCCACCGGACGCGGAGGCGGGACGATCGCGGCGGGCCGAAGCACGGCGGTGAACGTCCAGTCGCCGCACTCCGGGCACTCCCCCGCGTCCGGTTCGTAGCCGGTCTCGCAGGTCCGGCAGACGAACACGAGCCCGTCCGTCGTCCCGACGTAGGCGCTCATCAGCTCGCCTCCGCCTGCTTGCCCCGCGGGCCGGTGGCGGCGAGCGCACGCACCTCCTGGCACCGGTACCAGACCTGCGCACCGACGACCTGGCCCTCACGGTTCTTCTTGTCCATCACGCCGATCTCGAACCCGACGAGCTGCACGGGCTCGGCCGGACCGAGGTCGGCGCCCGGCTGGTGGTGCGCGGCGAGGCCGACCTTGATGATCTCGTTCGTCGACCGGCCGAACTGCCGGAAGCTCGCGACGAGCTGCACCTCCCACTTCGGCAGTCCGTCCTTGGTCGTCTCCTGGACGTCCGCGCCGAACCGGGTCTTCGGCTCCGACGAGAGCCAGAGCAGACGCTCGAAGGTCGCGGTCTGGTCGATGGCGTAGATCTGCGGCACTGGAATCACTCCGTAGTAGTCCTCTAGGCGAGCACAACTCTACGGGCTAGGCGGTTAGCCGTCTAGGTGAGTATGTCCAGAGAGTCTCAGGTCGCCGCGTTCCCGCAGCTCAGCGAGCCGGGATGTCGTATTCCAGGATGTAGGCGGACGCCGCCTTCAACGTGTCGCACACCTCGACGGGTCGCCCCGTGGTCTCGTAGGCCGTCCTCACGACCACGATCACCGGCACGCCGTCGAAGAGCTGGAGTCGGTCACGCTCGTCCGCCGAGGGCATCCGAGCCGACACCTCCTCCGTGAAGTGGTCCAGCTCGTGCCCGAGTTCCTCCAGGCGTGCGTAGATTCCGCCCGGCCCGGAGTCGTGCGCCGCGATGGCTGTGTCCGCCGCGATCACCGCAGGGACATAGGAGATTGCTGTCTCCACTGGCTGCCCGTCGGCAAGGTACCGCCGGGAACGCACGACGACCTCTTCATCGGCCGCGAGCCGCAGCCGGTCGCGGATCTCTTCGGACGGCAGTGCCGTCGACACCTCCAGCTGGTCAACGCGTGGCGTGAAACCGGTCTTCTCCGCCTCGACCCCGAAGGCGGCGAGGCCGGCCTCACGATGCCGGCGGGCGAAGCGCTCCGATGCGAGCCGCCTCACCTGCACCGGCGTGCGAACGAACACGCCGCGCCCATGCTCCGCCACCACACGGGCCTCAGCTCGGAGCTCCTGGATCGCCTGGCGCACCGTCATCCGGGCAACGCCGTAATGGTCGATGAGGGTCGCTTCGGACGGGATCCTGTCGCCCGGCGACAGCTCCCCCGACTCGATCGCAGCCCGGAGCTGGTCCGCGATCTGCTTGTACGGCGGACGGTCAGCCCTGCGGTCGATCGTCCCGAGCTCCACGACTCCTCCAGGCCACTGGACGACTATCATTGACAGTGAACGTTACCGAACACAGTCGAACGCGAGGCTCTGACGTGGCCGAGACCCCCAAGCACTCCGTGAGCGTCGCCGGTGTCGTCGTGAACGACGCCAACGAGGTACTCGTGATCCAACGCCGCGACAACGGACGCTGGGAACCACCCGGTGGTGTCCTCGAACTCGATGAGTCACCGGAGGAAGGCGTCTACCGTGAGATTCTAGAAGAGACTGGGATCAAGACTCAAGTCGGCCCACTCTCTGGAATATACAAGAATATGAGTCGCGGCATCATCGCACTCGTCTTTCGCTGCGAACCCGTTGCAGGCAAAGAAGGGTCGACCGACGAATCACGAGATGTCAAGTGGATGTCACTCCCTGACGTGGTCGACTCCTTCTCTCCGACCTATGCGGTGCGCGTCTCTGACGCATTCGAACCTGGCGTGAACGTACGAACACACGATGGAGTTAGACTGCTTGAAAATTGAACATTGAAGGTAAACGGCGAACGGTCCTGATCCTTATCGCCCAGCCCTAGCTCAAACTGACCGTTAGAGTCAACGAGACTGATTGCACTAATCTCGCCTCCAGACTGACGCGCTTCCGCCCACACCTAGGAGGTCACAGTTGCGCCGTGCGCGCACTCGAGAATTGCCGCCGAGGGCTTATGCAACCTTCGGCGATCCTCCAACTTGGAGATTCGATGTCATTAAATCCGGGATTATAACCTCCCGGTCGTTCGCCCACGTTAGAGATGCTGGCCTGGGAAGGCTACCGTCCACCCCTGAGTCCAGGTGTATGCCGACACCGCGCGCCGCTACTAACAGCGCATCAAACCGATAGTCGGGCTCACTCTGGTGGATCATGCCAATCGCTGCGTCGATCAGATGGAACTCGAATAGTCGCCTGGCGACTGAAAAGTTTCGCTCTCGCAGTGCCTCCAGGAAGAGGCGGTCAACCGACGTGTATTCGTTCGAAGCTTCGGGACGCGAGAAATGCAGCCTTTGGTACCGATAGATCTTGGTGTGCAAAGAGTGAACAAGTTCGGCGATCGTATTGGGGTAGCGCCGAATCACTAGTTCGTGGAACCTCAGATGCGCCTCTTGAAAATCCCGCACGCGGTTACGCATGTCGCACATTGCAGCGAGCTCGGACTCCATGGTCGCCAGTTCTCGTGCGCCCATTCGCCGAGCGACCTCGGCCAATGTCGGTGGCTCAATCAAGAGCCGGAGTGCATAGTACTCCTCGACCTGACCTACCCGAGCCGGCGCAACTTCCATGCCGCGGTTCGCCCGCCCCACCAGAAGCCCGTCCGCCTCGAGGCGCTGAAGAGCCTCTCGCAGTGGCGTCCGGCTCACGTTGAGCTCCGCGGCGATCCCACCCTGCGACATGCGGATACCCGGGCCGTAGACCCCGTCGATGATCCGCTCCCGGAGGGTTCGATAAATCTCGTCGACGGTGTTTCCCGCGCGCCGTGCTGTCACCGTCAACCTCGCCATGTCGCGCAAGCCGGCCACGACCACCAATCGGACCAGCCTGCCCCGCCTCAGGGTTGGATCGTTCGGCCGCCGATCGCATCGACCGGCCACTGATCAAGTGTACCGGACCGATTCCAGCGCCCGTTACCCTGCACACAGCTCCACTCCTGTAGTTGTAGCGACATCCGCCGGAGCGTGGTGGACAGGCACGATCACGGGCACGACGTAACGGCATAGGGCGGCCGTCGCAAGCCCTCACGCAGCACGCCAGCAGACTTGCGCCTGCTCGTCGCGGGCCCGAGTACTGCAGCCGGAAGCGTCAGACTCTGCGGTGAAGGATGCCCCGTCGCGACCACCATGGCAGCAGGAGCCAGACCGCCGCGAGGTACGCGGACACCGCGGCCGTGACCACGCTCCCGGCCCGTGGCCCGAGGACCAGGTCGACGACCAACGTCGTCGCCCCGACGATGGTGAGCCCGACGGTGAGCAGCCCGACGGCGAACAGGTGGTGCCCGATTCGGACCGTTGCCTGCTTCCGCCCCCGAGCGAACGTCATCCGGTGCACGGCAGCCGGAGCCGCCAGGATGATCGTCGACAACACGCTGAGTGAGAGCGTTCCCGTGTAGAGCGCGCTCTGGAGCGACGTGAGTTCGGTCAGGCGTCGGCTGAACCCCGCGGAGAGGAGGAACCCGAACAGGATCTGCACCCCACTCTGGGCAATGCGCACCTCCTGGAGGAGGTCGGCCAGATTCCGGTCGGCGCGCTCGAGGAGCGACTCATCCCGGACCGCCAGCATTCCTCACTCCACCGCCCCGGAGGACCGCGCGCCGGGGTCACGACACGCGTCGCGCGGTGAGCGCGATTTTGGCTCAATCCCCCGGTCGGGACGACGACGGAGGGGAAGAGGAAGAACGAACCACAAGATCAGGCAGAATACGAACAAGCTCGCTCCGATTGCGATTCCGGCTGCCCGTGACACCGCGACGTCGAGCACCAGCGCCACGGATGCGGGAATCACCGTCGAGACGACCGCGAGACCTCCCAGGAAGCACCGATGACTCGTCCGGACGATCTCCGGTTTCCTTCCGCGAGCGAACGACATCCGGTGCACTGCTGCCGGCGCGACTAACAGTCCGGTCGCAACGACGCTCAGGAGCAGGGTCGACAGGTACATGCCCAGCTGCACGGCGTCAAGCTGTCGGAAGCGCTCGCTGAACGAGAAGGAGAGCAGGAACGCGAACAGGATCTGGATACCGATCAGCGTCACCCGCAGCTCCTGGAGGATCTCGGCCATGTTCCGATCGGCCCGTTCGAGCGGACCCTCCTGGCGTCCTGTATCCGGATCGGGTATCTGCGTCGTCGCTGTCATGTCGTCCTTTCTGTGGCACCGGTCCGGGTGGGACCGGTCCCGCACCGCATGGCGGTCGCCGGGCAGAGGTGGTGACGGCGTCAGATGGTCCCCCGGGTTGACGCGGCCGGACACCAGCCGAGGAGCACGTCGTGGAGCTGGGCGAAGGTGTCGACCACCGCGTCGGCGCAGCTGTGTAGGGGGGTGGCGGCCTGGTAACCGCCGGTGATCCCGACCGTGCGGAACCCCGCCTCTCGCCCGGCGGCGACGTCGTACTCGGTGTCTCCCACGTACACCGCCAACACGTCGTCCGGCTGCCGGAGCGCGTTCAGATGCGCGGCCTTGTCCACGACCCCGGCGTCGACCTGGTGGAACAACGAGCCGGTGGCCGAGGCGTCGATGTCGGCACCGACCGCGTCATCGGAAGCCGCCGAGACGACAACCAACCGCACTCCTCCGTCCCGGAGGGCGGTCAGGACGGACCGGGCACCCGCACGGAGCCGGGCCGTCCGGGCCCGCATGGCACGGTTCCACTCCGCTTCCACGTCCGGGAGGTCGCCGGAGGGCACCCCGAGCGCAGCGAACCACGTGGCCATCGGGAGGGTGAACGTGGCCAGGAGTCGCTGGTCCGACATCTCACCCAGGCCGCGGGAACGCAGCACGGAGTCGGTTGCCCGGACGGCCCGACTACGGTCGTCGACAACCGTGCCGTTCCAGTCGAACGCGACCAGCGTCCGGGGCGGCATTCCTCCGGTGTTCACAGCACCTCCGAAGCGAGCCCGAGGGACCGTCCGTCTACCGGATCGAAGACATGGATGTCCGCCGGCTCGCACCCGACCTCGACCTCGTCCCCGACCGCGACCTTGACGTCCGGATGAACCCTGGCGCACATGCTGAGGTCGCCGAGGGCCATGTGCACGATCGTCGACGGCCCCTCCGGCTCGACCACCTGGATCCGGGCGTCGGCAGTCCAGGTCGCCGAGGACGACCCGATGCGGAGCTGTTCGGGCCGGATGCCGGCTTGCACAGCGGTCGACCTCCTGCTCCGCACGATCCCAAACGGTGTACGGAGGCCGCCGTCTACCGCCGGGACGTCGAAGAGGTTCATCGGTGGTGCGCCGACGAAGGACGCGACAAACGTGGAGGCGGGACGCCGGTACAGGTCGTCCGGTGTGCCGAGCTGCTGCAGTTGTCCGCCGCTGATGACCGCGATCCGGTCGGCGAGCGCCATTGCATCGTTCTGGTCGTGGGTAACGTGCACGGTGGTCGCACCGGTCGCGCCCAGCACACCGGCGATCTCGGCGCGCAGGCTCAGCCTCAGCTGTGCGTCGAGCCCGGAGAGCGGCTCGTCCAGGAGAACCACGTTCGACCGCCGGGCCAGCGCCCGTGCGAGTGCGACCCGCTGCCGCTGACCGCCGGACATCTCCCGAGGTCGGCGCCCCAGCAACGCGTCGATCTCCAGTCGTTGGGCGACGTCGAATGCGCGATGCCTCGCCTCGGCACGGGCCAGCCCGAGTCCGTGCCTCAGACCGAGGGTGATGTTGTCGAGGGCCGACAGGTGCGGGTAGAGCGCGAAGTGCTGGAACACGATGGCGACGTCCCGTCGGTGGGGCGGCAGGTCGTTCTGCAGCACACCGCCGATGCGGATCTCCCCGGAGTCTGCACTCTCGAGGCCGGCGATGATCCGGAGCAGTGTCGACTTTCCCGAACCGGACGGGCCCAGCGCAACCAGGCTCTCTCCCTCAGCCAGGGTGATACTGACGTCGTCGACAGCCGTCACCGATCCGAAGCTCTTCGTTACCCGGTCCAGCTCCACGACGCTCATCAGCGCACCGCCGACCGGATCCGGGCGGACATGTCAGCCACGACCTGCTGCGTCGGCTCACCCCGGGTGAGGCGCTGGACCATGTCCTCGACGAACACGTTGACCCTCGGCGTACTGTCGCCCGGCCACCCACCGAACCGGGTGGGGGTCCCCTCGTAGCGCCAGGCATATCCCATCGGGCTCGACACGGCCGGGTCGGCGGCCAGTGCCTCCGCGGCCTCCCGGTCGACCGGGATGTAGCTGAACTTCTTCGAACTCTCCACGATGATCTCTGGCGAGAGCATCTCGCCGATCAGCTCGGCGGAGTAGGCGGCGCGGCACGCGTCGTCTGACAGAACGATCCAGCCGTTGCCGCCAGCCGGTAGCCGCGGGTCGCCCCCGTCAGGGACGGGAAAGTCGGAAACAGTCCACTCGAAAGCTCCGCCGATCGTCTCTTGGGCCTGGGCGGCGAGCGCAGGGGTGGAAATGAAGTAGGCGAGTCGGCCGGTGTTGAACGCGGTGATGGCGTCGGCGAACGAAATCGGGTCGATGAGTCCGTCCGCGGCGAGCTGCTCGTAGATCCCGAGGGCACGCACCCCCTCGGGAGAGTCGAACCCAGGGCCGCCGTCCGCCTCGACGTAGGCGAGTCCGGCGCTCTGGACGAATGCCTGGACAGGCCAGTCCGCGATCTGGTCGCGCGGGATCTGGACCGGAGCGGACCCCGAACCCCCCTTGACCCGGCGTGCGCTCTCCACGAGCTCCCCCGTCGTAGTCGGGAGTTCGGTTACTCCGGCGCCGGTAGTCAGGTCGAGGTTGGTGTAGAGGACTGGGACCGAGACCTGGAACGGTGCGAAGTAGACCTCGTCGCGCACCGAGCCGACCTCGAGGAAGCGCTGGTCGTAGGTGGGCTTGAGGGCGGCGGGGTCGATCGGCTGGGGGCCGTACCTGTCGACCCAGAACTGCAGCTGCCCGGTACCGATCATCGCTACGTCAGGGCGAGCACCGCCCGCGATGTCGGTAACGATCTGCTGGGTGAGGTCGTCGTAGCCAACCGTGCTCGTCGGCCTGAGGTCGACCGTGAGTCCGGGATAGCGGGATTCGAAGATCGGCTTGGCCAGCCCGGCGGCAACCTCGCCGTACGGGGCGTAGGTCACGGTGAGACGGACCCCGTCAGGTGAACAGTCCGCGGTGGAGGCCGCGGTGGCGGTCTCGGACGAACCGCCGCCGCACGCGGCTACGAGTCCGAGTGTAAGGGCAGCGATGACCGAGACGGCTGCCCGACGACGTCGGCGGGTGAAGGACACGATGGCTCCCAGTGTGTGCGAACGATCAGCCAGGGATCTCGCCGCCGGCGATGCCGGCGACGAAGCGGCGTTGCGCGATGAGGAAGAGCACGACGATCGGAGCTGTGATGATCACGGCTCCGGCGGCCAGCGCACCGAAGTCGAGCCCGATCTCGGCCTGCTGGAACACAGCCAGGGCCAGCGGCGGCGTACGCAGCGCAGGATCCCGGGCGACCATCAGCGGCCACAGGTAGTCGTTCCAGTGGACGAAGATCGAGAGCACCGCGAACGTTGCGATCGCGGGGCCGCTCGCGGGGACGACCACCCGCCACAAGATCGACGGCGTGCGCAGGCCGTCGACCCGTGCTGCCTCGAGCAGCACGTCGGGGATGGTGGACATGTGCTGACGGAGCAGGAAGAGCCCGAACGCGCTGCTGGCGAAGGGGATGATGAGCGCGACGAGGGTATCGGAGAGCCCGACCGCACTGATCCCGAGGAAGAGCGGCAGCGCCGTCGCCTGGGTCGGGATGAGAAGGCACGCCACGACCACCATGAACACGGCATCCCGACCGCGGAAACGTAGCTTGGCGAACGCGTACGCCGCAGGGACGCAGGTCAGGAGCTGGATCGCCAGGATCGCGATACACACCACGGCACCGTTGAACATTGCAGTGCCCAGCCCAGCGAGCATCCACGCCCGCTCGAAGTTGCCGAGGTCGAAGCTGCTCGGGATCGGAGAGAGCCCGTCCAGGATGACGGAGTCCGCGCCAGCGACCGAGGTCCGGACCATCCAGACCAGCGGGAAGACGGCGATCATCACCACGACCGCGACACAGCCGGCCCTGACGATCCGCCAGTAGTAGTCAGCCTTCATCGGGACTCCCCTGAGAAACTGCGCCGACGCAGGATCCCCACCGCAATGAGCAGGATCAGCAGCATCGTCGAGAGGGCGGCGCCCTGACCAAGGTCGTAGTAGGTGAACCCGAGACGCCACACCATGGTCAGGACAGTCTCGGTAGATCCCAGGGGGCCTCCCTGAGTCATGACGTTGATCGTGTCGAAGACCTGCACGGACTGGAGGATCATGAGCACCGTCACAAAGATGGTGATGGGTTTCAGTAGCGGCAGGACAACCCACCGGAGCTTCACCCAGCCGGAGATGCCGTCAGCGGCTGCGGCCTCGTGTACCGCGGTGGGGATGCTGGTCAGGCCGGCGAGAAAGAGAATCATCGCCAGCGCGGCACAGCGCCACACCCCCACGGCGGCGACCGTCGGTAGGGCGGTCGCGGTATCGCCCAGGAAGTTGATCGGTCCCACCCCCGCGAGACCGAGGACCGTGTTCGCCAGACCCCCTCGCAGGTCGAAGATGAAGCGGAACACGACGGCCATCGCGACCAGGTTCGCGGTAAACGGGAGGAACAGCAGCGTGCGGACTAAGGGCCGTCCCCGGCCAAGCGAGTTGGCCAGCAACGCCAATGCGAGTCCGATCACCAGACTCGGCACGATGGTGAGCACGCTGTAGATCAACGTGTTGGCCAGCGACTGGAGCACCGCCGGATCGGTCATGACGGCACGGACGTTGTCCAGCCCGGCCCACTCCCACTCCGTCCGGCCGGACAGATCGATCTCGAACATCGTCGCGACGAAGGCCAGAAGACCCGGCGTCACGACGAAGAGGACAAGCGCGAGCATCGCCGGCGTGACCAGGACCGCTCCCAGCCACGCGTCCCCGGAGAAGCGCGCCCGGGTCGACTCCGCGGCCCGGGCCGTCGGCCGGAGGGTCGGGGCGCTCACCGGAGACCGCCCAGTCCGAGCACACTGCCGTCGGCACCGGTGGCGAGCACGTGCTCGCCGTCGGCTACGACCCCCGCGACCAACGACACGCCGAGGTCGAGCTCGTCGACCGGCCGCCCGTCCTCGACGGCCAGCAGGTGCAACCGGCCCCCGACGCTGGGGACGGCGATGTTCGTCCCGAGCAGGGTCGGTGAGGCGAAGAGGTACTGCGGGGTCCGCCGGTAGCTCGACAGCGCGAGCGGCGCGACCCCGTCGAGCCGGGTCGTCCAGACCGACGAACCGGTCTCTCGGTCGACCATGACCACGCCGACACCCGGGTCAACGACGGCGATGCCGACATCCGTGGAGATCGGGCTGGCCATGTTCCACGGCAGGAACGTGGGCCGGCGCCACAGTGTCGTCCCGTCGTGCACAGAGATCCGGGCGAGCGAACCGAGTCCGCAGATCACCAGATCCCCCGACTTGTCGTCCACCAACGGGGTCGCCACGGTGGCTTCGCTCCCGGCGAATCCGACCTCGAGCTCGCTGGGCTCTCCGCCGGCCTGCGGCCACACCGTCGAGCCCGTCGCAACGTCGACGGCGATCAAGGACGGCGACGGCCAGCTTCCGAGGATCACCACCGACCCGCTGGCCACTGGAGCCGCCTGGCCGACGACCGACTGGTACGGCATGAGGCCGGCCCGGTTCCATAGCAGATCTCCAGTGTCCGCGTCGAGCCCTCGCAGATGCGCGAGGTCGCCGACGACCGCGACCCCGCGATGGACCATCGGCGGGGCGAAGGCGAATGTGCGGAGCGGGTCGGGGCTGGGGGTGCGCCACCGTTCAGTGCCGTCGTCACGGGACAGCCCCACCACGTCGCCGCCGACCTCCACCGCGACCGCCAGGTCGCGGTGGAGCGCCGGTGCCCCCTTAACCGACGAGTGCAGTTCGGCGCGCCACCGCAGCGAGCCGTCGGACACGTCGAGTGCCTCGACGGCTCCTCGCGGCTCGTCGTCGTGGCACACACCGAGCAGGGCCGTACCGTCCACGAGGCGCACCCCGGAGCACCGGCCGCGGTCGATCGGGCGATGTCGCCAGGCGATGACGTCGCGCCCGGATGTCGCACCCGTCCGGTCGGCTCCGGCTGAGCCGTCGGTCGCGTCGAGAACCCGGGTCCGCAGCGCGAAGCGCTCGCCGTTCCAGGTCACCACGCGGAACGAGGGGGGCGAGAAGTCGATGCCGCCAAAGAGCGGCGTGGACGTGTTGACGTGCAGTGTGCCGCCCGACTCCACCACCCGTGACGTGTGCCGATGCCCGGAGAGTGTGAGCAGCGGCGGTGAGGGCAACCGCTCCAGAAGATTGTGCCACGGCTGGTCGTGGCACAACAGCATCCACGGCGTGCCCGGAGTACGTGCCGCCAGGTCCGCGATGATCCACCGCTCCTGTGTCTCGTGGTCGAGCCCGAGTTCGTGGGTGTGCCAGTCCATCGCCACGACGTGGATACCCGGTAGGTCAAACGAGTACCAACGGGGACCCAGATGCCGCTCATACGCGACAGGGTTCGCGTCGTGCAGTGCGTATCCGGTGCGGGTCACCCGGCTGACGATGCGGCCGTCCAGATGGTCGTGGTTGCCCGGGATGACATGGAACGGGAGCGGACTCTGCTGCCGGACCTCGTGGAACTCGGCGTACTCGCTGTCGGTACCCATGTCGGTCAGGTCTCCGGTGGCGATGACCGATCGCACCTCCGGCTCTGCCCGGGCGATCTTGCCCAGTACGTCGAGCAAGGAGCTTGCTGTTCCCAGCTCAACCGCGTCCGGATAGAAGCTGCCCGCGTCCGGCCCTGCCCCCAGGTGCAGGTCCGAGATGTGCGCGAACTGGTAGGGCAGCACGTCCCCGGAAGCTTCGAGGACGAATCTTGGTCGATCCTCATCGGAGCGAACGAACCATCGATCACAGCGACGACCGGCGGGCCGTGTGACAAACACAAACGGCCCAACTGGCGCCAGCTCGAAGCTACCGATTTCATCTGTCTGAACAACAGTGAACCCGTCACTGACGGACACCCCGGGACAGGGCGAACCGGAGGATTCAAGTACTTCTCCGCGCATTCTATCGACTCCGTCTCTGAAGGCTCGACCCTTTGTCCCTGCTTCCGATCCCATCGAGCAGCACAGACATGCCTCAGGGGACCCCAGCCCACGCCGCGATCAGAGCACCCATGCACAGCGCGATGCCTACGAACGCGACCGCGGCGCTACTTGCTACAGCACCGATGATCATGATCAGCAACCCGACAACGAGTACCTGCCGAATCGATACCGATCTTTGCTCCGGCCCATAAGACGTGATCACAACCACCTCCAACAGTGTAGATAGTTTTGCATACACTTTGGCCAGAGTCGAGGTGCACCGACCGAGTTACCTATCTAGACGGTCAGTACCCGACTGGCTCCTACTTTGCTCGGCCTCGCGATCAAGGTCTGAGCGACAGGGGCCGGTCACGGGCACGTCCTCTACGCAGTCCTCGGATGTAACCGTGCGTCGCTGTCGTCGCCGGCGCTCGTTCAGTCGTGGATGTCCTCACTTGTCGTCGGGCGTGTACCGCGACGAAGTCGCGACGTGCCCGCGCAGGGCAGTGGGGTGCGGGCAGCTGCTCACGAGGTCATCGACGCAGGTTCGTTCGCGTTCGAGCAGTTGGCGGGGCGAGTCATGGCCCAGGAGACCACGACGAGCGGATCAGATCCTCGCCGGTCGCGGCGCGCGGGTAACACTTGCCATTGCTCAGCGTTAGGCAGAGCCGCCGGGAGTCGCGTCCGCGTGTGCGTTACGCGACGGTGGCCCTGCCACCGGTCGTGCCTCCATCGTGTAGGAGCTAGCAGAACCATGACGATCGCGGCGCGCTCGCCGCGCCCCACACCCCGGGCGACCTCCGGGGAGGGTGTCTCCCCGCCGGCCACCTGCGGCGGTAGCACCTCCAGTGGGCGGGTCCAGGTCGTTCATCGCATGCGGTGCTCCACCTGGACCCGCCCACCGGAGGCGCTCTCGGGGGACCTGGCCGACGGGGAGACGGAAGACAGCCGTGTTCCTGTTGAGCTGTGGTCGAGTTGGTTGAGGTAGCGGGCGAGGCCGGCGGCGAACGCTGGCCCGTCGTTGACCGCGATCCAGCCTCGGCCGCCGTTGGTCATCAGCTTCACGCGTGACCGCGAGCGCCTGTACCGGACGCGCCCGGTCGACTGCTCGACGCGCATCTTCCAGGTCTGCTGCGCCCGGCCCTGCGCGCGAGCCCAGCGGCGGGCGATCCGGCCGGCCTGGACGCCAGTGGCCGGGGTGACGGCGAGCGTGCGGGTGGCGCGGTCGAGGTTCCAGACGCCCCAGAACCGTCCCGGCCCGCGGGCGGGATCCTGCCACGCCTCGGGGACCTGATGCTGGTACTCCTTGGCCGCGAGCATCCCGTGCTTGCAGAAGTACGCGGCGACGCGGCGCGGGTCCGTCGCGCGCAGGCCCTCCCGGTAGTCCAGGGCTGTCCCGGCCAGCTCGTGCCGTCGCCGCTGCTCGGGGTCAGGGTGGTCGACGACCTCGGCCCACACCCGCGACAGCCAGACGTGGAAGCGCTCCCCGGTCGTGGCTGCCTGGCCGTGCGGCGGGGTGCACAGCATGTGCACGTGCGGTGCACCGCGCCGCTGGAACTCCAGCTTCCACACGCACGCCCAGTCCTCACCCCAGGCGCGCAGGTAGCGCTTGCGCAGTGCCTTCATGTGCTGCTTCAGCACCGGGCCGGTGGGGACGACGGTCTCCCAGTCGCCGGGGTAGGTCAGCGTGACCATCGCGGGGAGCCGACCACCGGCGTACAGCGGGGTGTAGTCCAGCTCGCAGAGCCGTCGCACCATCCGTGCCCGAGACTTCCGCGACCAGCCGGTGATCCTCATCCGTGGCGGCGGATCGACCCACTCGCCGGTCGCGAGGTGCTGACCGACCGCCAGATCCACGTCCTTGCGCTGTACCTCGGCCTGACGCTGCGCGGTGCGTTCGGCGCGCGCCCAGTCCCGGGTGCCGACGGCGAACATGCCCGGCCCGACCGTCAGTTCCCAGCGCGGTCCCTCCGCGAGCGTGCCCGACTGCTCCCGGACGGCGGGCAGCAGCGCGGCCGCGGCGTCGACGAGCTCGGGCAAGGGGAACGCCGGAGACCACAGCCCCTCCACTGTGTCCGGGGCCCGAGGCGGTTCGGGGGCCCGGCCCGATATGGCACATAGAACAAGCCCGGGCCGGCCCTCGGCTGCAGCCGGGGCCGCGGCCGAGTCGCTCGCGTCCGGCCCGCAGTCGCTCCTGCCTCCGGCCCGCGCCTGCGGGCCGGCCACGGCGCCAACGGCCGCCACCGACGACAGGGCCGGGACGGCGGCGGTGTTGTTCGTCGTGCCGGGATCGGTCGTGGTCCACGACGCGTCGGGACCGGGGTACGTGTCTGGGGTGTGCTGCACGGCGTGGCCTCTCGCGGAGGCCGTCTCGCGGGCAGGCTGATCCGTCGTCCAGGCACGCCGGCATCACCGCCGGAGCCACGTGGGTTCCGGCGGTGTGCGGTCGTGCGGGATGGCTGCCGTCAGCGGGCAGCCTGACGGGTCAGGGCTGCGCCGGCTCGACAGCGGTCGGCATGTAGCAGTTCTGTAGCAACGGGGCGCGGTACGCCGCCGTCGGGAGCCGTCTCGCGAGAGTATTCTCGCAGGTCAGACGACCAGGAGATCCAGAGCGAGACCGTTCCGGCGTGATTTGGGAGCGAGGGGCCGTGGGTTCAAATCCCGCCACCCCGACCACATCCGACCTGCGGAAACAGGTCGGTGCTACATCGACCGAAGATCGAGATGTAGCAGTTGCTGTATCAGTGGCTCCCGCAACCGCGTGGACCGTGGCGACGTGGCCTGCTCTGATCGACGTATGGCAACCGGGGTCGTGAAGTTCTACAAGGCCGAGAAGGGCTGGGGTGCGATCAGCAGCCCGGAGCTGCCCGACGGCCTCGACGCCTTCGTCCACTTCAGCGCCATCGAGGCCGAGGGCTACAAGGCGTTCGAGCAGGGCGACCAGGTCGAGTTCGACTACGAACCGGCCCAGCAGGACAGCTTCCGGTTCCGCGCGACGCGCGCACGACGCCTCTGACACCTGGCTCATCCCGCCTCCCACTCGATCGCATCGAGCGCCTGGCGCATCTCGTCCATGTTGGTGTGTGCGTAGATCGTCATGGTCACGTCGATGTCGGCGTGCCGCGCGATGGCCTGCACGACGTGCGGTGGCGTCCCGAGCGACAGCAGCAGGCTGACGACGGTGTGCCGCAGGTCGTGCAGCCGAACGCCAGGAAGGCCGGCGCGGAGACGGAGCTTGTCGAAGTCGCGGTTCAGCGCGCGCGGTTCGAGCGGGGTGCCGACCTGCGTGCAGAACACGAGGTCGTGGTCCTGCCAGCACTCCCCCGCGGTCGCCCGTTCGTCGGCCCAGACGCGGCGACGAGCCAGGATCGCCGAGCGGGTGATCTTCGGCAGCGGGACGACGGCCGACGAGGCGCGGGTCTTGGTGCCCTCGACGACCAGCTCGCCGCCGACGCGCTGCACGGTCTGCCGGACGTGGATCGTCGCGTCGTCCATGTCGATGTCGCACCACCGCAGCCCGAGCAGCTCGCCCCGTCGGAGCCCGAGGGTGGCCGCGACGACGTAGAGCGGATGGAACCGCGTCCCCTCGGCCGTCGCGAGGAGCGTGCGCACCTGGTCGACGGGCAGCCCCTTCCCGACGGAGTACTCCGGCGTCTTGACCCGCACGAGCTTGGCGACGTTGCGCGGCACCAGCTCCAACCGCTCGGCATGTCCGAGCGCGTTCCGCAGAACGGCGTGCACGTACTGGAGCTGCCGAGTCGAGGGCCGCCGCCCGCAGCAGCGTCCCCGTGAGCAGCACTGCTGCACCGGAGGCCGGCGGGCGTCCCACTGGTTGGCGCAGCAGAGGCACTTCTCCCGCATCCCGGCCATGAACGAGCGGACGTCGGCGGCGTTGAGCCGGTCGAGGCGCTTCTTGCCGAGAGCGGGCACCAGGTGCAGCCGGACCGCGGACTCGTAACCGCGGATCGTGGTGGCGCGCTTGTCGTCGCGGATGTCGGCGAGCCACTGGTCGAGGAACTGCGCGACGGTCGTGCGCCGGTCAGGTGCGGGCATCCCGGCGGCCGAGCGGGTCCTGAGGACGTCGAGCTTCTCGCGGACCTCCTCGAACGACCGCCCGTAGACGGGGCGGCGTTTGATCTGCCCGGACGTGGTGTGCACATAGGCCATGCCGACCCAGTAGCCGTCGCTCTCGCGCTGGTAGATCGAGCCCTCTCCGTTGCCCCGGCGGCCGCGGGGCTTGCGCGGCGGCATCAGGCCGCGTCTTGCCGTAGACGTAGCGACGCTCGGTCCGCCCGGTGCTGGTGCGCACGTAGGCAGCGCCGGACCAGCGGCCGTCGTTGCGCTTCCAGACGCTGCCGTCGCCGTTGACGTTCTTGCTCATGCGGCGTCCTCCCCGGCCTCGATCAGCCGTCGGGCGAAGTCCTGCACGGCGTCGACCGGGACGCGACGGAGTCGGCCGATCTTGATCGAGACGATGTCGGCGTGAGCAATCGTCAAGACCTGTGCCGACGAGCAGGTCCGTGACCTTCACCCGATGAGAGCGCGACAGGTGCGATTCCGCACCAGCGTGCGAATTGAGCCTCAGACGTGAACCGGCACGGATCGCGTAGACGGACATCGGTCGGCTCGGTGAAGGCCAGTCCTCGTTCGCGGGGCCCGCGACAGCGCACCAGCATGCGGTACGCGTCGACCCGCATGCTGATGTGTCCGAGGACGCCGTCCGCCAGGCCGCGTGCGGCCAGCACCCGGCAGGCGGTCGCGATGTCGACGCGCAGCCGGCGAATCGTTGTGCGGTGCCCCGTTCCGTTCAGATCACGACACTGTCGTGCGTCTCGGCGACGAACAGGTCCGCGGGGTCCAGACGACGCCCGGTCAGACCCTGTTCGTGGGCGTAGCGCAGGAACACCCTGAGGGTGGCGCGGTTGGCCGCCAACCCGTAGGGCCAGTAATCCCGGCCCAGGATGCTGCGGGCACGGTCCAGCTCGTCGATCACCCACGGGATCATGGTCGGGTTCGCAGCGGCCTCCGCCATCCGGTCCTCGGTGACGCGCTTGGCCCTCTCGAACGCCTCGAACACCGACCTCGCCGCCCACGGGTGGCTCCGGTACACCTCGCGGCGGAGCACCACCGTGTGCATGATCGGGAAGATGCCGGTCTCCGACGCGTACCGCTCCTCCTGTGCGCGCGCGTCCGGGAACAGCCGCCGTACCGTTCCCGGACGCGCCGGCTGTGGGGTACGGGGCGCGTACAGGGCGTCGATTTCCCCGTCGACGAGCATTTCGACCAGCGTCCGGTCCGCCGGGATCTGCTCAACGACGATCTCCGGGGGGAGTGCCAGCGGCTGCTTTTCCGTTCGGCCTGGGCGGTGCATGCCGCCGGTGCGGTAACCGACCGACTCCACGGGCAGGCCGTGCCGATCTGCGAGGATGCCGCGGATCCAGACGGCCGCGGTCAGCTGGTACTCCGGCACGCCGACCAACCCCCCGGCGAGCTCGGCGGGATCGGTCACCGGGCTGTCCGCCCGGACGTAGATGCCGTGATGCCGGAATGCCCGAGAGGGGAAGGCCGGCACGGCGACCAGCTCCGGAGGGTCCGACGCGGCGACGTGCGTGACATAGGACGCGAGCGACATCTCGGCCACGTCGAACTCCCGGTGCCGGAGCATGCGGAAGAACGTCTCTTCGACGGGCAGGCAGAGGTAGGTCAGGTCCACGCCCGTCGGCACGACGGTGCCGTCCGCGAGTGCGCGGGTCCGGTCGTAGTCCCAGCACGCCAGGCTCAGCGGCACCCGGCTCACGTGATGTCCTGGATGATCTGGCGGAACGCCGGGTCGGCGTCGAGGACCGTCCGCATGGCCTCGGTCAGCTCGGCCCCGGACATGAACTCGATCGGTCTCCGCTGTTCCGCCGAGGCGGCGACCAGGTCGGGGTCCGACAGCGCGCACTCGAACCCGTCGCGCACGTACTCCAGGCGGTCGGCGGGCAATCCGGGAGGTGCAACGATGGTGCGGCTGAGGTCGACGAGCTTGAGCAGCGACGACAGCGTCTCTCGCTGCGGTTGGCCGGCAACCTCCAGATCACGTGCTCGCGGCACTCCCTCCAGCAGCGGGCTGGCGGTCTCGCCGATGACGAGGAGCGGGCGGATCTCTCCCGAGCGGATGGCACCGATGGTGCTCGCGACAGGCAGCACCTGGGCGTCCGCGTCTCCGCGCAGGTACGCCGTCCGCGCCTCCCCCGAACCGGCGAAACCGCTGATCACGTCGATCGGGAAGTCGAAGATCTGGCGGAGCAGCGGCGGGCTGACGTAATCGCTCGACCCCGGCCCGGTCGAGACGAAGCGTACCGGGTTCTCCGACGCACGCATCTGGTCGAACGACTCGAAGCGACCGTCCGCGGCGGCGACCACCACGGTGGCCTCGGCGGAAACCCGGGTGATCCAGGACAGCTCGCCCAGGTCGAAGTTGATGCCGTCGGCACCGCCGATCTGGGCGCTGACCGCACCGACGGTGTTCACGATCTGCACGCGGGTGCCGTCCGGTTCGCCTGCGGCCGTGTTGGAGGTCGCGAGCAGACCCCCAGCGCCGGCCTCGTTGACGACCTTGACGTCCCCGCCGATGCAGGCGCCGAGGTAGGGTGCCATGTCGCGGGCGTAGAGGTCGTAGCCGCCGCCCGGCTCGTAGGGGACGACCAGGTCGATGGTGCGATCGCGGTAGAACTCCTCGGCAGGCAGCATCTCGGCGGCCGGGCCGCAGCCGGCCAGCAGGACCGAGGTGAGCCCGGCCGCGATCGGGACCAGGAATCGGGAGGTTCTCACGTGAACAGCACCCCTTCGGGCAGTGCGATCTCGAACAGCAGGCCGAACACCACCCACACGGTCAGGCCGACGGCGGTGGCGTACACGACGCTGGCCACCCACCCGGCCCTGGCCTGCACGCGCAGGTAGGCCAGGGCGAAGAACACGCCCGTCAGGGCGAGACCGAACACGTAGGTCCCGAGGAAGAATCCCCCGACCCACAGAAGCGCCACGGTCCATGCCCGCCGGCCGGCGGTCGCGAGCACGCGGGTGGTCTCGTCGCCCGACACGGCCGCCGACCTCCGCCGGGAATGACCGGTGAGGCTGGTGACGAGGTGCAGGATGCTCAGGACGGTCCCCGTCCCAGCGGCCAGCAGCGGGGTGAGCGCCGCGCGGAAGCTCCACTGCCAGGCGAGGGCGAGGGCGACGACGAACACGACGAGCAGGGTGCTGGCGATCGCGACCTCGACCACCGGGGGCCGACGGGCCGGCGTGGGCCCGTCCCCGGCCGTCGTGGTCGCCCCGGGGCTCTCGGCCGGGATCTTGTCCGGAGCACTCACTTCGCAGCCCCCTCCGTCGTCGAGGTACGCGTTGCCCGGAGCCGGCGTCGCCCCGACTGGACGAGCGTCAGGATGATGATTGCGGCGATGACGAGGACGGCGGGGCGGGTGAGCCACTCGAAGCCGTACAGCGACACCGACAGGAACAGGTAGCGCTCGGCGATGGAACCGAGGACCACCGCCAGCAGGAACGGAACGCGCGGCCAGTTCCACCGCACGCACACGACCCCGATGGCCGCGGCGGCCAGCATGACCAGCACGTCGGCGAAGTTGTTGCTGGCGGTGTAGGTGCCGACGGTGAGCAGGACGAGCAGGGCGGGGACGATGTAAGTGCTGGGCACCAGCGTCAGCTTGACCAGGTGCCGCACCGTCACCAGCGCGATCGACACCGCGATGATGTTGGCGAGAATGACGACCCAGGCCATCGACAGGGTGACGTCGAGGTCGGTGGTCAGCATCTCCGGGCCGGGGTCCAGCCCGACGACGAGGAACGCGCTGAGCAGCACCGCGGTGGCGGCCCCGCCCGGGATGCCGAACGCGACGGTCGGCACCAGGGAGCCGCTGTCCTTGGCGTTGTTGCTCGCCCCGGCCGCGATGACCCCTTCGACGGCGCCGTGCCCGAACTGCTCGGGGTTGCGCGAGGTCTGCTGCGCGTGCCCGTAGACGAGGAACTGCGCCACCGAGCCGCCGACGCCCGGCATCATGCCGATGGCCACCCCGATCGCGCCCGACCGGACGACCAGCCACCAGTGCGACAGCGTGTCCCGCACACCGAGCAGCAGCGCGGCCATCCCGGTCGCCCGGACCTTTTCGCTGGCCGCGTCAGCCTCCGAGCGCCGGTTCTCCGAGCCGCCGATGGATCCGCGGGCCAACATGAGCTGGAGCAGCTCGGCCCCGCCGAACAGGCCGACGACCAGAGGCACCAGGGGGATGCCGGCCCACAGGTAGAGCTCCCCGAACGCGTACCGGGGGACGCCCTCCTGCGCGTCGATGCCGACCATGGCGACCAGCACACCGAACAGCGCCATCAGGAGGCCCTTGACGACGTTGCCACCGGAGAGCGCGACCACGAAGGTCAGACCGAGGATGGTGAGCGCAAAGAACTCGGCCGGGCCGAACGCCAGTACGAGTGGTCGAACGATCGGGATCACGGCGACGAGCACCAGCGCACCGAACACGGCGCCGAGGGCCGACGCGGACAGGACGGCACCGAGCGCGCGGCCCGCCTCTCCCCTCTTCGTCATCGGATGGCCGTCGAGGACGGTGGCCGCCGCGGTCGCGTCGCCCGGGACCCCGAACAACACCGACGTGATGTCACCCGTCGTCGAGGTCACCGCGAGCATGCCGAGCAGGAAGGCGAAGGCCTGGACCGGCTCCAGCCCGACTGCGAAGGGCAGCATTAGCGCAAGGGTCACGGCCCCGCCGAGACCCGGCAGGATCCCGACCACGAAGCCCACGGCGACGCCGACGAGCATGAGTAACAAGGTCTGCGGCTGCATCAACTGAGCAAGACTGCTCAGGATCGCTTCCCCCATCGATCCTCCGTGATCTCACTGCCGACTCCGCTGTGAGTCGGATGGGCGCTGTCGTGACGGGACTGTGCCGGGAGCCGAACTGCCGGTCACAGCGGCAGACGGCGGCGAACCTTGCACAACGTGGACCGGTCCGGTCACCGCGTCACGATCAAGGGGTTGTGGCTCACCGGATTCCGGTCGCACGTCGCACCGACGCGAGCGCCGGTCGACCGGGTCCTCGATGCGGAACGCCGCCTACCGCGGGCCGTCCGGGCGGCTGCGCGGCGGCCGGGAGTGGTGGGTCCGGGCACAGCGAGAGTATAGGTAATACAACAGACCACTACAAGCGACAGCTGCGGTCGAATCCCGGTCCGGGCGTGGCCGCCCCACCGGTCACCCGCTCACGAACGACCGAACCTGCCGGCACCGGACCGGATCGGGTCCGCGCCGGACTCACCTCCCTCCGGCGGCACGGAGGGAGGGTCCGTACGCGACGACCTCCGCGACCCTGTCTCGTGCCGCCTCGGGGTCGAGGTAGGCGCCGCCGCGCCGACGGGGCCGCATCCCGGGACCGAGGTCGTAGCGCAGGGGCGCCCCGGTCGGGATGTCCAGGCGCTCGACCTCGTCGGGCGAGCCTGTCGAGCAGCATGCAGAGAGCTCGCAGCGAGTTGCCGTGCGCTACGACCAGGACCCGTCCGGACACGACGAGGTCGCGCTCGATCGCCGGCAGTACCCGGGCGACCCGGGCACGGACCGCGGCCAGCGACTCGCCGCCCAGCAGCCGCGATCGCAGCACCCCGGCGTAACGGGGGTCGGTGGCGGGATGCTCGGGATCGTCGGACGACACCTGGGGCGGGATCACGTCGTAGCCCGCCAGATCCGTCGGTAGCGCCGAACGCCGTAGCGGGCCACGATGTCCACCCTCGTCGCCCCCTGGTGGGCGCCGTAGTGGCGCTCGTTGAGCTCCCAGTGGGTCCGCGCGGCCGGACGAGCACCGTCGCGGCGCGCCAGCTCGTCCCAGACGATGCGCGCCGCGTCCACGGCACGACTCAGTACCGACGTGTGGACGACGGTCGGCGTGCATCCGTGACCGACCAGCAGCTCCGCCGCGCGCGGCCTCGGCCTGCCCCTGGGAGCCGAGCGGGACGTCCCGCCAGCCGGTGACCACGCCGGACGCGTTGCCTTCGCTCTGGCCATGGCGCATCAGGACGAGCGTGGACCGATATCCCTGCGGGTGCGGCACCGCCTCACCTCCGGAACGGGACGGATCTCGCGGAGCGCGACGGTCTTGGTGTCGCCACAGACTGGCGGTATAATATAATACCATTAAGCGGGACGGTCCACCGATCGCTGCGTCGTGACCGTGACAAGGGAGGCCACCGTTGCCCAAGGTCCTGTTCGTGCCGGACGGCACCCGTACGGGTGTCGACGCGCGTGAGGGCGACTCGCTGATGCTCGCGGCGACGCAGAACGGCGTGGAAGGGATCGACGCCGAGTGCGGCGGCAACACCAGCTGCGCGACCTGCCACGTCTGGGTGTCCGACGAGTTCGCAGGTCGGCTGGACCCGCCGGACGAGTTGGAGGAGGACCTCCTCGAGCTCGCCGTGTCCGAACGGCGGGACGGGAGCCGGCTGTCCTGCCAGGTCGTGGTCCGCCCTGAACTGGACGGCCTGACCGTCGAGATCCCGGCCGTGCAGTCGTGAGCGACGGCACGCTGGTCGTCGGCGCCGGACAGGCCGGGGCCCAGCTGGTGGCGTCGCTGCGCGACGCGGGCGAGACCGCACCGATCGTCCTGATCGGAGCCGAGCCGGACCCGCCCTACCAGCGCCCGCCGCTGTCAAAGGGGTACCTGGCCGGCGATGTCGACGCCGACCGGCTGATGCTGCGCGCACCGGCGTTCTACCGCGACCGCGACGTCGAGCTCGTCGTCGACGAGCGCATCACCGGGCTCGGCCGGACCACCGCCACCACCGGCCGGGGACGTGAGCTCACGTTCGACCGGCTGGCCCTGACCGTCGGTGCGCGGCCCCGCCGTCTCGACGTTCCGGGTTCCGACCTGGAGGGCGTGCACGTCCTGCGTGACCGTGCCGACGCCGACGGCCTGCGCGACGCCCTCGGCCGGGCGCGGCGAGTCGTGGTGATCGGCGGCGGCTTCGTCGGGCTCGAGGCGGCCGCCGGAGCCGGCGGTTTGGACCGCTCGGTGACAGTGGTCGAGTGCGCCGAACGCCTGATGGGCCGGGCGGTGGCACCGATGATCTCGAGGTTCTACCGCGACGCCCACGAGCGCCGCGGCGCCCGGGTGCTGCTGGGTGCCGGAGTCGTCGCTCTCGACGGCGAGCACGGCCGGGTCCGTGTGGTCCACCTCGCCGACGGCACCGATATCGCGGCGGACCTCGTCCTCGTCGGCATCGGGGCCGCGCCCCGAACCGAGCTCGCGGAGCAGCTGGGGATCTCGTGCCGGGGCGGCGTCCCGGTCGACCGGGACGCCCGGACCGCGATCGACGGTGTCGTGGCCGCCGGCGACTGCACCATGCAACCGCATCCCACCGTCCCCGCCGCGGCGCCGCGACGCGTCGAGTCCGTCCAGAACGCGGTGTACCAGGCCAAGGTCGCAGCCGCGGCGCTGACCGGCGGGCCGCGCCCGGCCCCGGAGGTCCCCTGGTTCTGGTCGGACCAGGCGGACCTGAAGCTGCAGATCGCGGGCCTGTCGGTCGAACCGGACGAGATCGTGGTGCGTGGCGACCCGGGCACCGAGAGGTTCGCCGCCCTGCACTACCGCGACGGCGCCCTGCTGGCTGTCGACGCCGTCAACTCCCCCGCCGACTATCTCGTCGTGCGACGTGCGCTCGCCGGCGGGATCAACCTGCCCGCGGACGTGGTGCGCCGGTCCGACCGACCGCTGAAGGAACTGCTCACGGCGTGAGGCGCCGCGCCGGCGACCACCACCGCTACACCCCGCTCGAACCGATCTGTCCCGAACCAACCTGTGATGGAGGCCCACGGTGCTCAAACAAGAGATCAACGAGCTGCTGACGCAGACCGGGCCCGGCACGCCGATGGGCGAGCTGTTCCGGCAGTACTGGATCCCGGCGCTGCTCGCCGAGGAGCTGCC